>JANOAY010000777.1:0-2818 GCA_031411375.1 Pedosphaera sp.
GGCTTTAGCAAAAACTGAAACGCTGAAACGCTGAAATGGCAGGAGGCGGAGGTCAGAAGCCGGAAGCCGGAAGCCAGAAGTCAGTGGGGGAGCAGCAGGGAGCGGGGAGCGGGGAGCATTCGGAAAAGCAGAAAGCAGAAAGCTGAAACGCTGACAGGGGGAAGCGGAGCGGGCTGGATGCGCGGCGCATCGAGGCGAGGGCGCGGGGCCTTCACGCGAGTGCGCTCACGATTGATGCGAGTGCGACCAGCATCGAGGCGCGGGCGCGGCGCATGGACCTCGATCCCACGCGCATCGGCCTCGGTCGCGCCGGCAGCAAGGCGAGGGCGGCGCGCATCCACGTCGATCCCGCTGGCACCGACCTCGGTCGCGGGCGCACTCGGGTCGATCACGGGCGCATCGGCCTCGATCGCGCGGGCACTCGGGCGAGTGCGCGGCGCATCGAGGCGAATGAAATGTTGGATCGCGCGGCGGCGGCGGCTACTTCCAAGACAGTGCCCAAAAACCGCGAGGACGTTTGTGCGATCACCCACCGGAATGTTCCGGTGCGTGCACATTTTCGAAACATGACGCCCACCGGAAGATTCCCGTTTTTGTCCAGTTTCACCCGAGGCGTTTCGGCTGGCACGGGCGTTGCGAAGGGACGGGTGTGAGCACACAACCGCTGACCTGGAAAGACGATGGTTCCACACTAATCTGGGATCACTTTGCCTGGGATGCGGTGGTGGCCACACCAACAACTATGAAGAACCTCAAAGTTGGCTTCGGCCAAAAGGACCCCGTCATCCTGCAACTGACGGACAGCGTGATCGCGGGTGCGACGGGCAACGCCACGCTGGCAAATCCACCCATCACCCTGGCGGCGCTCGGCACGCTGAAGACGACGGCGGCGACGACGATCACGGAAGAAGCGCAGGCCGCCGAGGCCTTGCAAACGAAACGCACGAACCGCCAGGACGCCATGAAGGCGTTGCGCGTGGGCGTGAAAAAGTACGCGAGTTACGCCTACTCCATGCTCGGCGAGAGCAAGTCGGCCATGCAGGCGCTGGGCCTGGACGTGGTGGATGGCGGCACGGTGATCGGCGTGCTGCCGGGACCGGCCAACCTGCGTTCGCGGCTCGGGCCGCTGGCGGGTTCGGTGGCGTTGCGCTGGAAGGCGGTGCGCGGGCGTCTGAGTTACAAAGTCGAATACGCGGAGTCCGTGGACGGCCCGTGGACGGTGGCGTTTGAAGGCGGCAAGGCGCAGACGCTGGTCGGCGGGCTGGTGTCGGGGAAGGAGTATTTCTTCCGGGTGCTGTGCGTGGGCGCGGTGGGCCTGGGCGCGTGGAGCGACATCTCGAAGTCACGCGCGGCGTGAGTGAAAGTAGAGGTCAGAGGGCAGAAGGCAGAGGGCAGAAGGCAGAGGGCAGAAGTCAGAAGGCGGAGGGCAGCGGGGCCGCCTTTCCTTCTGGCCTCTGATTCCCGACCGCTGACCGCTGACTTCTGAACTCTGATTGCTGACCACTGACCACTGACTACTGAACTTATGTACGATCAAAATTATCCCGCGAACAACTCGCCGGCGACGGCGGCGGGGATGCGAACGCAATTGAACGGGCTCGCGGCCCTGGTGCCGATTGGTGTGGTGCTGCCGTGGTTCAAAGACCTTCCCGGCGTGCCTCCCCTGCCCTCGAACTTCGTGGAGTGCAACGGGCAGTTTCTCAGCGATCCCGAATCGCCGCTGGACGGGCAGTTGATGCCGGACATCAACACGGGCCCGCAGCGGTTCCTGCGCGGCGGGCTGAACAGCGGCACCCTGGGCGGCATTGATTCGTTTGCCACGGCGCAGGCGGACAACTCGGGCATCAATCCGCCGAACTCATTTGTGACCGTGGATTTTAGTCCCGGCGCACAGCCCTTTCCGCCCTACGTCACGGCGGTGTTTGTCATTCGTGTGAAGTGAGAGCGTCCGTAGGTGACGAGGTAACGAGTCTCACTATTGGCCGCCAGATTGATCAGAGACTCCTCACGTCGTCACCTACGGGGCTGCGTGGGGGACGCCCCGTTTGCTGCTTGCCCCCGCCGCGCGCGCTTCGGAACACTGCGCGCGTTCATGTCGCAGATGCTGAAGTCCTCGGGCGCGACCGCCGCCGCCACCATGCTGAGCCGCGTGCTCGGGCTGGTGCGCGAAATCGTGTATGCGAACTTCATGGGCGCGGGCTGGGTCGCGGGCGCGTTTGCCCTGGCGTTTCAAATTCCCAATCTCTTCCGCCGCCTGCTCGGCGAAGGCGCGCTCACCGCCGCCTTCATCCCTGTCTTCAAACAGAAGGAAAAAATCGAGGGCGAGGAAGCCATGTGGCATGCGGCCAATGCCGTCATCTCCGGTCTCGTCGTCGCGGCTTCGGTCATCGTGCTGCTCGGCGTGCTGGGCATTTCCTTCGTGCTCGGCGTCATTCATTTCGACGAAGCGGGCACGGTGCTGATGCTGCAACTGCTGCGCGTGATGTTCCCGTATCTGCTGCTCGTGTGCCTCGCCGCCGTGTGCATGGGCATGTTGAACGCGCGCGGCCACTTCTTCATCCCGGCGCTCGGCGCGGCGCTGCTGAACGTGGTGATGATTGCTTCGGTGTATTTCCTCGCGCCGCGGCTTGGCGAGAAGACGGAGCAACAGGTCTTCGGCCTCGCTATCGGCGTGCTGCTGGCGGGCGCGGCGCAGGCGCTGTTCCAAATGCCGCTGTTGTGGCGCGAGGGATTTCACTACCGCTGGATCAAGCCGTGGAGCGATCCCACCGTGCGGCGGGTTGTGAAGCAGATGCTGCCTGCGACCGTGGGCGTGGCG
>JANOAY010000778.1:0-2030 GCA_031411375.1 Pedosphaera sp.
CCGCGTGTTTGAAGATAGAACCACGGAAGACACAGAAAACACGGAATGGGGAAATCACTGGCCGGTCTTGATTCCGTGTCTTCTGTGTTTTCCGTGGTTGAACACGCGGACTCGGCGGTCCGCGCTCTCCGCTCACCACAGAAAGGACTTCTGCTCCGCCAGCACGTTCGTGCCGTCGAGCAAGGTCGCGCGCCAGGAGATGAGTTCGCCGAACTTTTTGTATTCATCTCCCGCCAGCGTGAGCGAAGTCCACTGGCTCAACACGCCGGGCTTCACCGTCTCCTCCAGCACGTTGGTCTTCGGCTCGCGTCCGGCTCCGCTGCGGGTCTCCACGCGCAGCTTGAGCGACTTGAAGTAGCTCGCCTTCCACTGCACATCGAAGCGCAGGCCGGAACGCTTGGCCGGGCTTTCGCGCAGCACCAGTTGATAGGCGTCGCGGTCGAAGAGGCTGGGCGTCAGGGAGGCGCGGCCTTTCGCGTCGAGAAAGTGCGGGAGGACTTTCACGATTTTCTCCGACTGCGCGTTCGCCGCGAGGGCGAAGGCGAAGGCGAACAGGCTGATCCATTTCGAGGCGCGCACGGGGCGGATGATTAGCGATGGCCGGCGGAGATGACAAGCGGCGGTTCAGTCGGAGCGCGAGTTTTCCAACCCGCAGCAACGTGAATGGGAGAGCGGTCTCCGCAAGTTCTAGCGCGCCTGCCTTGCGAACACTGCTGCGGGTTGAAAACCCGCGCTCCGCCGCCATCCGGCCACGAAACAACTTTGCAGACGCGCGGCCCGTGAGTATTCATTGCGCGTGCCAGACACCGCCAACGAGGGCCAAAGGATTTTGCACGGCATTGCCGTGTCTCCAGGCGTTTGCCGGGGCAAGGTGCTCGTTCTCTCCGACAACCGCGTGGATTCCGTTCCGCGCAAAGCCATCACGGAAGAGGAAATTTCCGCAGAAACTCAGCGGCTCGAACGCGCCTTGAACGAGACCAAGCAGCAGTTGCTCGCCGTGCAGCAGAAGGTCAGCACCAGCATGGGCGCGAAGGACGCCACGATTTTTGACGCGCACCTCCTCGTGCTCGAAGACCCGATGCTGCTCGATGAGGTCGGCAAATTCGTCGCGAAGGAGCTGGTCAACATCGAGTTCGCCTTCGCGCAGGTCGCGGAGAAGTACGCCAAGTCGCTCGAAGCCATTGGCGACGAATACTTGCGCGAGCGCGCCGCCGACATGCGCGACGTGACCGAGCGGGTGCTGCAAAATCTTCTCGGTACCTTTCAGGAACTCGACCTCAAGCATCTCAAGGAACGCTACATCATCGTGGCGCACGATCTGTCGCCGTCGCGCACGGCGATGCTCGACAAGAAAAACGTGCTCGGCTTCGCCACGGACGTCGGCGGCAAGACTTCGCACACCGCGATCATGGCGCGTTCGCTGCGCATCCCGGCGGTGGTCGGCGTGGGCAATGCCAGCACCGAACTGCGCGACGGCCAATACGTTCTCCTCGATGGCTACAACGGGCGGATCGTCATCAATCCCACGGACCAGACGCTCTTCGAGTACGGCCAGCTCGTGCGCAAACACGTCAGCCTCGACGAGAAACTGCGCGACACCGCCGACAAGCCCGCCATCACGCTCGACGGCGTGCAGCTCACGCTCTCCGCGAACATCGAGGGCGCGGACGACGTGGAGCAGGTGCGCATCAGCGGCGCGGAAGGCGTGGGGCTGTTTCGCACGGAATACCTTTTCCTCAAAAGCGACACGTTGCCGACGGAGGAGGAACAGTTCCGCGCCTACCGCGTGGTGGCGGCGGCGTTGCGCCCGGACCCCGTCATCATCCGCACGCTGGATCTGGGCGGCGACAAATTCATGGCGCACCTCAACGTGCCGGCGGAGATGAATCCCTTTCTCGGCTACCGCGCCATCCGCTTCTGTCTCCAGGAGAAGGACATTTTCCGCGCGCAGCTTCGCGCCATCCTTCGCGCCAGCGTCGAGGGCAACGTGAAGCTGATGTATCCAATGATTTCGTGCCTCGACGAACTCA
>JANOAY010000779.1:0-5450 GCA_031411375.1 Pedosphaera sp.
GGTGAGCATCAAGTCCGGGCGGATGACGCGCGGCAGCTCGTTCTTAAACGCCGCCGACCGTTGTCGCTCGATGAGTTGCGCCGGCTTCCCCGCCTCCAACAAATCCGCGATCCACCGTGGCTGCCGCCCCTCCACGCTCCAGCGATAGAGCTGGTTCACCGCCTTGTAGAATTGCAGCGACACGCGCCCCAGCCACTCCAGTTCCTGCACCAACTCCGCCGACAACGGAAACGGCTCCGGCGACACCCGCCACGACAGGCCCGCGAACAACCCCTCCTTCGGCATCGCGCCGCGGATGAACTCCGCGCGGCGGCGTGCTTCAGATAAATCAACGGACGAGTCAGGTGCGTTCAAACTCACGCGCGCGAGGATACGGGAGTTCGCTGCCAGCGCAAATCACGCCGTTGCTTCATCGGTCTTCTCCGGTGAGGCCGGGGCGGCAGCGGCCCGGGCGGCGGCCTTGAGTTCTTGGCTGGCCTGGATGTCCTTCTGCCGCTGCTTTTGCCGCACCTCCATCGCGGCCACCAGCTTCACATACGCCTGGTCGCGCTCCGCCAGCGGACAACGGATCGTCGTGAAGGCAAACGCTTCCTCGCAATTCGTCGCGGCGGCGTGATTGATGACCTCCAGCGCCCACGTCAACGCCCTCTGCTCGAAAGCATTCGCCTGGGCTTTCTTGCTCGGTCCCGTTACGCCTTTCTCCGTCAGCCGCAAGACCCGCCGTTCCAATGCGGAACGGTAGCCACGCTCCGTCTGCGTCAACTCCACCATAATGTTCTGCTCCTTTTCCGGCCCGGCGCACCGTGAATGCGCCGGGCCACACTTCACTCCTCACACAATCGGCGGCCCCAGCGTAATCGTCCGCGTCGCCGTCGTCCGCGTGCCAACGCTGTTGCTCACCTCCGTGATGATCTTCACCACCGCCCCTTCCGCGAACGGCCCGAGCGCGTTCCCGCTCGGGTCCAGCGGCGCGCTGTGCGGATAATTCGTCTCCGCGCCCACCTGCCACTTGATGCTTTTCGTCGTCGCGTGATCGCCGCCGCCCGCCACATACGACACCAGCACTTGCAAGCCGCCCTCGCCGCCTTGCAACACCGTGGCGATCTCAATCGTCTCCGGCGCGACCGTGCCCTGTTCTGTGGGAATGCCCTCCAAGGCCGTGGCCAGGTCCGAATCTTCCTCCGCGTCCGCTTTCGCCGCCTTGAACCAGCCCTTGATCATCTTGTCCACCTTCCGGTCATGCGACCGCAGCGCCATGCGCGTGAGGTTCAACGCCGACTCCTTGTCCCGCATCGTCTTCACCAAGTCCGTGAAGCCGTCCACCTGCGCCTTGAGCAACGCCGCCGTATAAATCGTGCCGCCCACCTTCCGCGTCAGGGCCGCCTGCGGAGGCGTCGTGCCCGTGAGCGCCGTGTTCGCGCGCACCCACACCGGATGCAAATCCCGCGCGCGCTTCAAAACGGTTCCCTCCCGCTTCGGCGTCGTCGCGTAGAGATCATCCACGTCCTTCATCAGCCCCGTCTGATCGCTCAACATGCCTTCGATGATGGCCGGCACCTTCGTGCCCAGGATTTTCATCACCAGCAACGACCGCTGCACCGCGCGCTCCGCCTCATCGAACTCATCCTGCGCCGCCGTGCGCGCCTGCACCTTCGGCTCATACTCATCAATGAAGCCATCTAGGTCGGTGTGACCCAGATTGTTGATCTTCATGTTCGGTGTGAACTGCACCCAGACCGGCAGCGACTGTTGCGCCCGGTCCTTGGTTATTTCCCAATATTCCATGGTACCTCCTTGGTTTATTTTGTTGGTTGAACTCGGCAGCAAATCTTGCGGCGGCTCCGGCGCGGAACCATTCCAAACCAGCCCGGGCATGTCCCATGTCAATCCGGGGGTATCCCAATTCCACGGCGCAGCCATCGCGACCCGCCAGCCGCCGGAAACGACGGCGCGCGCGGACCACAAGACCGCCCAACCTCGCGAAAGCCATGAACGGAGCGGGGCTGTGTGCGTAGCACCAGCCGCAGCCGCCACGAACACGCGGCGGCTGGTCTCCGACACAGCCGCGCTCCCCACGCGCCGCCCGGAAACGCCCGTCCGCCCCAAGGAAACGGCATTTTGCACGATGGAAACGGCTGCTTCCCATAGGGAAACGCCTTTTTGGGCCACGGAAACGCCTTTTTGGAGGGCGGAAACGCCTTTTTCCACCGCGTCCACCGTGGACGCGGTCCAAAAAGGCGTTTCCGGGGTGGAAAAAGGCGTTACCGCGAGGGAAAAAGACGCTGCCGGGGTGGAGAAAGCTGTGTCTGCGGGGGAAAAAGGTGTTTCCGTGATGAAAAAAGGTGTTTCCGAGGCTCGAAAAGCCGTGGCTTGGCCGCCAACCGCCGTGGCGACCCGGCCCCAAACCGAGCCAACCCACCTCCCCGGCGGCGCAAACCACCAAAAAGTGTTCACGCAGGCCTCCCGGGTTGGAGTCGCAACGCCGTCCGCCCTGCAGATGACAAGGTGACGAGTCCCATAGTCGAGAAGCGGCATCGGGTTGGCTGGAAAAGCAGGTTCATTCCATTCCCTCCAGTTTTTCGATTAGCTTTTGGGCTTTCTGGGTATTTGGGTGGGATTCTCCTAATGTATTTCTGAGACCTTCAAAAGCTGTTCGGGCAAGTGCCAAAGCATCCGGTTTCTTTTTCTGATTTTTAAGACAGACCGCGATGTTCAACCACATTGCAGAAACATCAGAGTGCTGTTCGCCTTGCGTACGCCGCATGATTTCCACCACCGCACGGAGTTCAGCTTCTTCTTCTTGATGTTTACCCTGTTTGCCTAGGAAGCCGGCAACGGCAACTCGATTCCATAGAGTGAGCAAATGCTCCGGCCCCATGACTTCGCGGCGGATCTTCAACAAATCCTGAAACTCTGCCAGTGCTTCTGAGTATTTCCCTTGCCGGTTGAGGGCATTTGCCAAGTTGTCGCGAGCAGCAAGCACTTCGGGATGCGTTGGCCCATGATGATTTTGTTGGATTGCCAATAACTTTCTAAATTCTGCTTCAGCCTCTGGATGCTTACCCTGAAATGAAAGGCAAACGGCCCAGCCACTCCGAGCACCAAGAAGTTGCGGGTGATCCGCCGCGCAACTCGTTTCAAGAATCGATATCACGTTCTGATATTCGGATATTGCCTCGGCCTGTCGGCCAGCACCTCGCAGGAGTGTTGCTAAGTTGGTTCGGCATCCTAGCGTAGTCATGTGCTTTGGCCCAAAAACCCGCAACATTAACTGTAAGATTTGATGTGATTCAAAAATTGCTAGAGGGAATTTCCCTTGCGCACCAAGGCAAGTAGCCAAATTCATCCGGGATTCAATTACGCTAGGATGGGAGGGTCCCAGAACACGTTGCAGGTTCACAATTACAGAGCGGCATTCTTTTTCGGCTTCAGAATACGCACTTCTAGCTATGAGGATTGAAACCAAGTTACTTCGGCTTGCGAGCGTCTCTGGATGGTCGGGCCCCCAAAGCTTTTGCCGAATCTCCATGACTGCACGGTTCTCCGCTTCTGCTTCAGCAAACTTGCCTTGAGAGCGCAGCGAGATTGAAAGGTTATTTCGACTGCCCAGAGTATCGGCATGTTCGGGACCAAGCAGTCGCTGCCGGATTTCTATCACAGCCCGATGTTCGGTTTCTGCTTGGGCATCTTTGCCTTCCTTGTGAAACCAGTTTGCGATCAAGTTGCGAACGGAAAGTGATACTTCACTGTCATTACTGAAGTGGACAGAGGCTAATTTTTTCGCGTCTTCAAAGAGTTTAACAACTTGCGGGTCAGAAGATTTTAATCGGTAGAGGGACCAAGCCAAACGCGCGTGTGTGCGTGGGTCTTGCGGACACTCCACTAAAGCCTCCTCACAGCGAATTGCCTCTTCTGATGGAGTCACCGCCGCATCGATGTATTCCTTCCATTCGCTCCAGCGGCGACGTTTGACCTCGCCAAGTAATGCCTGTTCAGCACGGCGGGTCATCTCATCCAACGGGGCGCACCACAGGCTGCCTTCGTGAAGGCGGGCAGCCTTGAGAGCGTTGATGAGTGTGCCTTCGTAGTTTTTAGCCGCTAGTTCGGCCGTGTCGCGGAGTTCCTTGCCGCCGTGGGGATATTCCAAGGCGTGTCCGACCAACACCATAAGTTCATCGAATCCCGGTGTGGGCAAACCAAAGGCCTCGTGAGCCTGCAAAAAGTTGCGACAGAATTCCGTATCGGTGACGCCGGGCGGGCGGGCGCAACATTCGGGCGTGGCCTTCAATTCCTTGGTGCTCACGCGGTAAGCCCAGATAGGGCGAGGTCGTGCATTGCTGGAGTGATATTCGTGATTGAGAAAGCGCATCAGTCCTGGGTCGCTGCCACCGTAGCCAATGAAGATCGGCGTGTAAGCCCCGAGCAAATGGCGCAGCGGCTCGATCCAATCATTGTGCAAATCTTCAATCAGGGACGAGGCATTGTAGGTCTCGCGATCAATGTCGCCGTGAAGCTTGATGATGCGGGGCTTGTTGTCGTGGTTGGCAAGGAAGCGGGCATCCTCCGGACTGTGGGCGATGAAGGCGCGGGGCTTGCCGATGCCCACAAGAGCGTCGTGAACGAGGTTGTCGAAATTGGTGGTAATGACGAGGTCGTGCTGGGTGCCGCTGAGGATACGCGCGAGGACGGTGTAGCCGAAGGCGGGCGACTTGTTTTCCATCAACTTGCGCAACCAACTCTGGCCATTTGCATTATCGGGAAAGCGGCGGTTGTAAACGTGACCGTAAAAGGAGGCGCGGGTGTCCCAGGTGAATTCTTTGAGATCTTTGAACGCGCGTTCGGTCCAGGATTGTAACTCCCCGCGAGGGGCGGCGGGGTTGGCGACCTGTTGCATCTCCGTGAGCCACCAGTCCACGAGCGTCGCGCCGCTATCCACGCCGGAGGTGATGGAAGCGCCTGAACCGAGGACGAAACAGTAGCGGATGTCCTGCTTGCTTTTGACGCTGTCCTTGAAGATGTGAACGAATTGTTCGAGACGAAGGATGCGCGGCTTAGGGGACGACGGAGCAGCGGTCTTTGCTTTCGCAGACGAGGTGGTTTTCTTTCCTGTCTTGCTGCCCATAGGTGATTGGCGGCGAAAATAATCATCTCGCGATTGTTGAAAAGAAAAAAATCGCGGCGATTTTTGGCCGCGCGGGCGGGGCGTGCATTGCGCGCTGGACGGGCGGAATCGGCCTGAGTATTTCTTCCCGCCTCATGAGCCAGCCGGACGATTTTTCAGCGGAAGCTTTTCTCCAAAGGATCACGCACGCGGCCAATCTGGTGCGGCCCTACCGGGCGTATCTGCTGACGCGCGGGCTGGACACGCGGGAGTTCTTCGCGGCGTGCACGCTGATGCAGGCCACGGCGGCGGGGAGTGCGGCGGAGGTGGAGGCGTTGACGCGCGCGGC
>JANOAY010000780.1:0-4003 GCA_031411375.1 Pedosphaera sp.
GAAGGCGGAGCAGGAACTCGGTGAGAAAATTGCCAAACTGGAGAAGGACGAGAAGCAACTCGCTGCGCTGGAAAAACTTTTGGAGAAGGTGGAGACGATCATCAAGGACGAGCAAGGCGTGCGGCTCGACACGGCGAAGAACGCAGTGAAGCCGGAGGCGAAACCCGCGAGCGAGATTGCGAAGAAGCAGCAGGCGACGGGCGAGAAAACCGCCGAGGCCCAGGCCGAGGTGCGCGAACCGGTGCCGCAGGCGGCGCGGCATCTCTCGTCCGCGCAGGGACAGATGGCCGAGGCGAAGTTGAAGCTGGAGCAGAACCAGTCGAAGGACGCGCAGCCGGCGCAGACCATGGCGTTGAACGATCTCTTCGCAGCGAAGAAGGAGATTGAGTCGAAGATGAATGAGTTGCGCGCGGAACTCGGCCAGCCGGCGGACATGGAGAAAAGTTTGGCGGACGCGGCGGCGGCGTTGGAGAAGGCAGCGGAACAGGTCAACGACGCGATGGGCGAGATGGCGAATGCGCCCGCCGGGTTGCTGGACAATTTGCAGAAGCAGCAGGCGGCCATTGCCAGCGCGCTCGGCGAGCACGCGAAGAGCGCGCCATCGAAAGAGACTTCCGCCGCGCAGCAGGCCGCCGCGCAGGCCGCGAAAGATTTGGCGGACAACAATCTCGAAGCCGCCGTGGGCGCGATGCAGAAGGCCCAGCAAGGCATCGAAGGCGCGACGCCCGACGCGCCCAAGCCGCCGGGTGAAACGCCTTCGCTTCCGAAACTCGGCGAGCAGCAGAAGGACGTGAAGCAACTCGCAGAACAATTGTTGTCCGCGCAAAAGGCTGTGACCGATCAAGGAATGCAGAAGGCGGCGCAGCAGTTGGAGCAGGCGCTAAACGACGTGTCCCCCATCGCGGCGGGCGAGGCCGGACAGCTTCCCGCCGCCGCGCAGCAGGCCGTGCAGCAGGCGCAGGCCGCACTCACCCAAGCTGCCGCGCAGGCGGGCGCAAAACAAAATCAGCCCGCGCAGAAAAATGCCAGCGACGCCGCCAAAGCTCTCGCGCAAGCGCAGGCCGCCCTCGCGCTTGCGCAAGCCGGTCTCAGTCCGCAGATGGCGCAGGGCGAAGGCCAGCAGCCGGGCCAAGGGCAACAGCCCGGTCAGGGCCAGAGCCCCGGCCAAAGCGAGGGCAAAGGCGGCGAGAAGCCCGGTCCCGGCGAAGGTCCGCCGCCTCCGCGCGGTTCTGGCAAGGATGGCAACTGGAGCGGCCCCGGCGGCGCGAACGGCGCGCGCCGCAGTGTCGCGGGCGACGGCACGTTCATCGGCCTGCCCAAACGTGACCGTGCGGCCATTCAGCAGTCGCAGGCGGAGAAGTATCCGCAGGAGTATGGGCCGCTGGTGGAGCAGTATTTGAAGAACCTTTCGGATCAGTCAGATGAGTAAATTTCAAAATCCAATGTTTGGATCATCTGTCATAAATAGTTTCCGGTTGTGTCGGCGCGCGTTCCCCCTCACCCCAGCCCTCTCCCTCCGGGAGAGGGAGCCAGTCATGCAGCGTTGGGCAAATCGAGCGCGTTCGTCGGTGGTGAGGCTGGATGCCGTTCTCCCTCTCCTCAGGGGAGAGGGCCGGGGTGAGGGGAGAGGCGTTGAGAATTCTCAAAAAGGTTTGTTTTACCCGCGATCCAGTCAGGGCCTTGCGAGCATTTTGAAATTTGGATTTTGGATTTTGTTTGGGGTTTGGATTTTGGGATTTGGAATTTTTTCCACCATCGCCGCTGATGCCCCCGCTTCCACTCGTGATCCCGTCCGCGTGGATGAAAAAACCGACGCCGTGATCAAAGGCGCGTTGAAATGGCTCGCCTCGAAACAGTCACCTAACGGTGCGTGGGCCGGCACAGAGATGGAGCAGCAGCATCCCATCGCCATCACGGCTTACGCGCTCATGGCGTTTCAGGCGGCGGGGCAGTTGCCGAACGAGGGCGAATACGGCAAGCAGGTCGCGCTCGGGATGCAGTATCTCATTGATTCGATTTCGACGGACGGGCTGATGGGCAACAAGCAGAACGGGCAATACATGTACGGCCACGGCGTCGCGACCATCGCGCTGGCGGAACTTTACGGGCAGACGAAATCACCGGCCGCACGCGCGAAGCTCGATAAGATCGTGAAGACCATCGTGAGTTCGCAGAACAACGAGGGCGGCTGGCGCTACCGGCCCATCGCGTACCAAGCGGATCTTTCCGTGACGGTGCTGCAAGTCGTCGGGCTGCGCGCGGCGAAGAACGCGGGGATCGATGTGCCTCAGGCGACGATTGACCGCGCGGTTGCGTACGTGAAGGCGTGCCAGCACGCGCCGAGCGGCGGCTTCTGCTATCAGCCGGGGCAGACGCCGGGTTTCGCGCGCACGGCGGCGGCGATTTACTCGCTGCAAGTCTGCGGGCTGTATGACGACCCGATGATTCAGCCCGCCATTGATTACCTCATGCGGAATTTCAAGGAGTCGCGCACGGAGTGGTTCACCTACGGAAATTTCTACGCCGCGCCCGCGATGTACATGCGCGGCGGCGAGACGTGGGAGAAGTGGTACAAACTGATCAACGACGCGCTGGTGAAGAAAGCCACCCTGCGCGGCGACACGGCGTTCTGGGATCCCGCCGAGACCGGTCTGGAAGGCGGCCGCAGCGTCGGCACCATCTACACGACCAGCGTGTTCACGATGATGCTGGCCATGCCCTACCACTACATACCGCTGTATCAGCGGTGAGTTTTTGGAATCACGAACGGAGAAAGGAAATGGTCGGAACGACAGGATTCGAATGGGCTATTTTCCACGGGCGTATCTGACCGGCTCGTTGAGTTTGAAACGCGCGTCGTCCTTTGATTCCACGCTGAATTCGACAGGTAAGTTGGCGTAGCCGTTGCGCTCGCAGGCGCGCAGGGCGGACGATAGCAGCGTGGACACCACGGGGGTTCCTCGAAGTGAGGGAATGACTCCATGAGGCGCGCAATGCGCTTCCGGTCCTCAGTGCTGACCGTTATGTGAAAGGACGGCGGCCGTGAACCTCACCTGTCAAACGTGCGGCTCGCATGAAATTGCGGTGGGGGAGGCGGGACGGCCTTCTTCGTGCCGGCAGTGCGGCGGGATGATGCAGCGCCCGCTCACCATGTGGGAAGCGGCGCGGAGTGAGGCGGAGCCGGGCTTCGTGCGGACGGCTACGGAGCGCGAGCGCGAGCCGGCGCGGCCCGTGCGGCGTTGCCCTGGCTCTTTGGCCGGGCACTGGTTTAAGGCCATGCACAACGCGGCTGAGGGCGTGAAGTGAAATTCACACCCAAGCCGGAACCCAAGCCGGCGCCGCCTGAGCGCAGCGGCCCGCCCGCGGGCATCCAATTGTTTTTCGACACGCGCGACGGCTCGTTTTGGTTTCGAGGCGTTGGCGGGGTGTTTGTCAACCACGCCAAGGCATCCTGGCAACTTCACTTCCGCACGACGGGGCTGCGCGACGACGTTAAGTTCAATGGCATCTCCGAATTGGAATGGCCGTTTTGGAACGCGGAATTCAGGGACGCGGAACGCCACATCAACCACGCGGGGCCGCTCGCCGGGCATCAGGCGGAGTGTTCCGCAATGTCAGCGGGCGGCGATTCTTGATCACAAATCAGGCAGGTGAAGTCTTTTCCGTGCGCGACCCGTGGGAGCGGCTGTTGCAACTCGCCGACGCGGTGCTGTGGGGCGCCGGCACCGACGGCGCGCCCAAGACGCACTGGGTTGGCAAGGCGATGGAACTTCGGACGACGCTGCCGACTCCACGTTTGGCGACGAAGAAAAATATTTTTCGGTCATCGGGCATTGTGGGCGGCTACGTTGTCGAAACAACGCCTTCGCTGACCTCGCCCTTTTGGAACACCGCAACCAACGCGCCAGCGATTCCGGCTGGCCGCTACGTGCTGACAAATTCTTGGCGCGACGAAGCGCGGTTCTTCCGGCTGCGGCAACGGTAAGTATTCTCTTTGCGGCTT
>JANOAY010000781.1:0-1905 GCA_031411375.1 Pedosphaera sp.
GGCACACGGGGCTGGGAAGCCCCGTGAACCGTCAGGCTGGAAGCCTGACCCACGTTCGTGGACGGACACGTCAGTCTTCATGGGCATTGTTAGTGGGCGCGAGGCAGTGCTGGTGCGCGGCTTCGGTTTGGAGCAACTCCGTCACGCGCTGAATGTCCTCGGCCAGCGGACGGTCGCTGCCGAGCGTGGGCGAAACACCGCGCACGAGTTCGTAGAGCTTGCGGAAATCGCCGCCCAAAGTTTTTTCCGCGCCGCGCTGGTCGGCGGCCTGCACGACGGTGATGGCTTCAATCGCCAGAATCTTCCAGACCAGCGGCAGGCAGGTGCGCGTCATCTTCGCCGCCGTGCAGCCCATGCTCACCACGTCCTGATTGTTGGCGTTGGTGGAAATCGTCTGGATGGAAGCCGCCGTGCCGAGCAGGCGCGCCTCTGCTGCGAGAGACGTGGCGAGCAATTGCGCGCCAGACAGACCGGAGTTCAAGCCCGGCGCTCCGCCCGCAAGCATCGGCGGCAGGCCACGGCTGTAACGCCAGTTCACGAGCCGCTCGATTTGCCGCTCGGCCAGCAACGCCAGTTTGATCAATCCGAAACGCTGGTAGTCGCTGACCATCGCGATTTGCTGGCCGTAGAAATTGCCGCCATGCAACACCATGCCGGTGTCGGCGAAGATGAGCGGATTGTCCGTGCTGGCGTTGAGTTCGCGCGTGACGACTTCCGCGATGTGCCAGTGCGCCTCCTGAAACGCGCCGAGAATCTGCGGCGTGCAGCGCAGCGAATACGGGTCTTGAATCTCCGCGCCGGGATCGACGGGTTTGTGGGTGGAGCCCCACTGATGGTCGTCAATACGACGGGCGAAATCAGGATGCGTGCGCAACGAATCGCTGATGCGCCGCGCGACCCGTGCCTGACCGCGAAAGCCGCGCGCCTTGTGAATCTGCTGGCACAAGACTTCGGGTTCGCCGCCGAGCACTTGAAAGAGGCAGGCTGTGAGCAGCTCCAGCCAGTGCAATTGTTTCTCCGACTCGTGCGTGGAGAGCGCGGCGAGTCCGGTCATCACGGACGTGCCGTTGACGAGCGCGAGGCCTTCCTTGCATTGCAGCACGACCGGCGTGAGTCCGGCCTGACGCAGCGCGTCAGTAGCGGACATCCGCTGACCGTTCACGCGCGCATGACCAAAGCCCACGAGCAAGCCGGCCATGTGCGCCAGCGGCACGAGATCGCCGCTCGCGCCGACGGAGCCTTCGCTGGGGATTTCCGGCAACACCCCTTTGTTCAAGGCGGCGAGCAGCAGCTCGATCAATTCCTCCCGGATGCCGGAGTAGCCGCGTGCGAGCGCGTTCGCACGCGTGAGCATGATGGCGCGTGTTTCCGCCGGCGTGAACAGCGTTCCCTGCCCGACGGTGAGATGGTGCAGAAGATTAATTTGATGCTGCCCCAGATCTTCGTTGGAAATGCGAAAGCCGCTGAGGGGACCAAAGCCGGTGTTGATGCCGTAAATCGCGCGCGGTTGCGCGGCGAGCGATTCGACCAGTTCGCGACTGCGACGAATCAACGGGCGCGCGGAATCCGCGAGGGCGCACGGCGACTGACGCGTGGCGATTTGCCAGGCGTCGGCGATGGAGAGTTGGTGGCCATCAAGCGCGATCATCGTTCAAAAAACGGAGCGGCTTTCTACAACTCACGGCTTGAACAAGCAAGCGTCAGCCCGTTTGCTGCGCGCGCGTGATTCAAATTCAACCCGACCAGATACGCGGCCCCAGCGCGCAACGGCATGGCTGAAAAATCCATCATCATCATCGGAGCTGGCCTGGCGGGGCTGGCGACCGGCTGCTACGGGCGTATGAACGGCTATCGCACGCGGATTCTCGAACATCACAGCGAACCGGGTGGCGTGGCCAAGGCGTG
>JANOAY010000782.1:0-1604 GCA_031411375.1 Pedosphaera sp.
AGAGGGGGATGATTTCGATGAGATCAGGAAGCATGAGAGGAAACTCCAAATTCCAAAACAGGCGCGGTCGAAGGGATTAAAAATTTACCGCAGAGGCGCAGAGACGCAGAGGCGCAGAGGGAAAAAGAAATCTCTTCCTTCTCTGCCTCTCTGCGCCTCTGCGCCTCTGCGGCAAAGTTTTAATCCCTTCCTCCGCGCGGAGTTTGGAGTCTGGAGTTTTTTCTCATGCTGCCTGACCTCATCGAAATCATCCCGCTCGCCGCGCCCGTCCACGCCGAGATCACCGTGCCCGGTTCCAAGAGCATCACGAACCGCGCGCTCGTGCTCGCCGCGCTGGCCGATGGCGAGGTCACGCTCACCGGCGCGCTCTGGAGCGAGGACACGCAGGTGATGGTGGACTGCCTCCAGCGCCTCGGCTTCGACGTGCGTGTGGAACTGGACGCGAACGAGTTTTGCAACCGCACCATCACCGTGCGCGGATGCGGCGGAGAAATCCCCAAGGCCGGCACGGCGGCGCAACCGCTCGAACTCTTCGTGGGCAATGCCGGCACCGCCGCGCGCTTTCTCTCCGCGATGGTCTGCCTCGGGCGCGGCGTGTATCGCCTGAGCGGCGTGCCGAGGATGCACGAGCGCCCGCAGGCCGCGCTGTTCAGCGCGTTGCGGGAACTGGGCTATCAAGTCGAGGCGGCGAACGACAAACTTCCGGCGGTGATTCACGGCACAGGCCCCCGCGCGGCGAAATGCCGCGTGAGCATCGAGAAGAGTTCGCAATTCGCCTCAGCGCTCCTGCTCTCCTCTGAACGTGGCGGATGGCAAATCGAAATCGTGGGCGAGAACGCGGATGAATCGCCCTACGTCGCGATGACGGCGGAGATGAACAAGGTGTTCCCGAAGCGCGGCGGCAAATTCCATATCGAGCCGGACGCGTCGAGCGGGAGCTATTTTTGGACTGCTGGCAGATTTGGTCTCGTATCCCAACAGTCTAATCCCAGTCAGCAACAAGTCTGGCAGGAGAGCGTCGTGCGAATGCACAAAGGTCTGGAACTTCAACCGGGGGCTGACGCGCTCAATTTGACGGAAGACTGGCAACTCTCTGTTTCGGTTGCTCACTGGCCGCAATCGGGATGGCAAATAGACGCCAACTTTCCCGACGTGATGTTTCCCTTGGGAAGTTCCTCTGTTGGTTTTGGTTTCGAGACGGAAGAGAACATGGTTTTGAACTATGGGCCAGACTGGCGGAACAGTCCTGAAGTGGCCGCAGACTTCAACGCGGGTTCGACAGTGTTCTCCCGACAGGAAGACTTGGGCGACAGCATCTTGACCGCGATTGTGATTGCGCCGTTTGGCATTCGGCCATTCCGCTTCACCGACCTCGGCCGCCTTCGCGTGCAAGAATGCGAGCGCGTCGTCGCGCTGCGCACGGAACTGACCAGGTGCGGCGCGAAAGTCATCGAGACCGGCGACACGCTGGAAGTTTTCCCGTCCCAACTCCACGGCGCAGAAATCGAAACTTACGACGATCACCGCATGGCCATGTGTTTCGCGGTGCTGGGGCTGAAGGTGCCGGGCCTCAAGCTGCGCCACCCGTCGTGCGTGAAGAAAAC
>JANOAY010000783.1:0-2471 GCA_031411375.1 Pedosphaera sp.
CAATCCTGCCGGTGAGACAGACATTTTCAGCCCTCTTACGTTGCAGCGATTCATCGCAACCGACATCGGCTCATCGGCAGATGCCACGCGATTCTGCTCCGTCTTGGCCGCTTCGGCAGCCGACGGTGACTTGACGCCGGGCACGGCGGTGTTCAGCGGAACCACGGCGACAGACGCCGGGGCTGCGGTGGGCGATTGCACGGGCTGGACTCGTCCAGTCCTCGTGAGAACCAGCGCGGCCAGGAGAATCACCAGCACTCCCGCCATCAGCCAACGAAACAGTTTCATGTGAATGCGCACGTCCAGTTTGACCAAGGGTGCGTCGGGGCGAGTGATCCTTCGCCGCCGCGCCCTCCTGGGCCGTTTGGGTTCAACAGCCGGGGCACGTTCCGCCGGGGGCCAAAGCCCGCCTCACGGTTTGCCTGCGTCCACGCGGACGCGATAAACGCGGGCCGGAGCTCCCGCCGCGTCCCGCACCGTCACCGGCTGATCCGCCGGGCCGTTGATAAAATTCGTCAGGGTCTGCCACGTCGCGCCCGCGAGGGACTCGGTGAACTCGACCGTGTTGGCCGAGTGCGCGGGGGCGTCCCACTTCAGCACCACGTCGCCGCCACCGGGCGCGAGCGCGATTTGCAAATTGAATTCCGCTCCGCCCAGAGCCTTGGCCGACGACGCAGCGAAAGGCGCAGGCGCGGGACAGAGCTGGCCAAAAGTGTCAACACCAGGCACCGGGATGGGCGTGCAATCCAGTCCGTTCAGCACGTTGTCACCATCACTGTCGAAGTCTAGGCTCCGCACCAAAGCGGCGTTGAACGTATAGGTGATGCCATTCGGGTAGAGCAGATTCGTTCCGCTCTGCGCCCCGGCATAGCTGCTCACCCATTTGATGCGCCCGCCGCCCAGCCCGGACAGGGCGATGGGATCAAGATTCGAGTCGGCGAAATAGATCGTGAAGTCAGGATCAATGGCAAAAGAACCCGTGTAGTCGGCCGCGCGACTGTTGGCCACCCCGTTCGTCCGCAGCTCCAGATAATCCACGTAGAGCGCGTTGCTCACCGTGGTGCTGCGGAAACGGAAACGGTTGAGCAGCACGCCATCCAGCACCAGCCGGCCCAGCGCCAGATTGTTCGAGTAGCCAGCCTCGGTCGCCCCGCGATTCTGGCCCGCCCAAGTGTGGACGTTTTGCACAAAAGTTCCCGAACGCGATTCCAGACGCGTCCCCAGCAAATTGCCGGGCGCCGTCGGACGGCGCGTCATCCGTACTCCGCCCGTCACGCGCCAGACGTTGTTCGCGTCCACGCCGCCATCGGTGAGCGAGTTCGTCGCGTCAATGATCAGCGCGCCCGGCAGGAAACTGCCGAAGAGACCGTTGAGCGAACCGGCGCTCAAATCGGAATGCGCCGCCAGCAGGTTCCCCGCGGTCAGCCGCAACTCGGCCTGCGCCCGCACCACGGTGTTGCTGAGAACCAGCGTGCCGCCGTTGAGCGAGACGGTGCCGTTGCTGCCCAGGATGAAGGCCGGCTCCAAGAGCGTGCCGGAACTTTCCACGCGGTTCGCGCGGGCCTTGGTCGAGGCGGCGGCGATGGTGCCGTGATTGATCACGTTGTCGTAAGTCACGAGACGCGGGGGCTGCGGCTTCTTCGAGAGACGCTGCGCGCGCGTCTGCGGCTTCTGCACGTAGCCTTCCTCGAAAATTCCGAAGTAGGCGCCGTTCGGCACGTTGAGCGAACCGAAATTCGTGAAGCTGACCACGCCCGGCAGATTGGTGAACGCGATGTTCGCGCCGCGCGGCAGGTTCAGGTTCGCCCCGTCCGCGATGGTCAGCGCCTTGCCCTTCAGCACCAGCGAGGCGTTGATGGCGAGGTCGTCCGCGATGACGAGATTCGTTCCGCTCAGGTGGAAACGATGCACGATGGTCGGCGACTCGGCGGTCACGCACGCGCCGAGGACAAGCACGTTGTAGCTCAAGGTCTCAATGGTCGCGCCGTTCGTGGCCTGCACCGACCACGAGCCGCTCCAGGAATTAAAGTCCGCCGACACGCGGTTGACCGTGGGCACCAGCATGTTCGAGATGACGAGCGTGTGGTTGGTCGTCCCCACATCGAAGCTCACAAACGGCGCGTCGAGAAACGCCTGCTCGTTGCCCACCAGATTGGTGGCGCGGATGAAGATGCCGTTCTCCGCGCGCAGGCGGGCCTGGGTCAGGTCCAGCGTGTTCGCGGCAATCTCAATCCGGCCCGGATAATTCGTCGGGTCGCTGGCCGCCGGGGACCGGCCGAGCTCCGTGAAGAGCGTGGGCTGGTTGGTGAAGGAAAACAGGTTGGTGTTGCCCACATGCGCCTGGGCCACGGTGTAGGCGTAGTCGAACACGAGATTGGTCACGAAGTTCGCATTGTAGAACAGGTCCGAGGTGAGCACCGCGTTCGGCGCATCGGCCAGATCAAATTCGCAGTCGTGGCCGCGGAAGATGT
>JANOAY010000784.1:0-15140 GCA_031411375.1 Pedosphaera sp.
ACCTTCCTGGTCGTTCGGCACCTGTTTGCTCGTCGCCAGTTCGACCCACTTCTCCGGGAGTAACTGCCTGCCGTTCCACTTTCCCCTTTGCAGATAGAGCTGGCCGAATCGTGCGATGTCCTCCGTCCGCACGTTCAGCCCGTAACCGCCCAGGTTGATGCCCTGCCAGTTCGAGTCCCACACCGGCTGCGTGATGCCCAGCGGCTCGAACAGGCGCGGCCTCAAGTAATCCGCCACTGTCTGCCCCGTCACCTTCTGCACGATGGCCGAGAGCATGAAGGTCGCGGGCGTGTTGTATTTGAAATGCGTGCCCGGCTTGTGCGGCACCGGATGCGCAAGGAACGCCTGCGCGGAAATCTTGTCCGCCGCCGTCGCCGTCTCGTCCTGATGCCCGGTGGACATCGTGAGCAGATCGCGCACGCGCATGGCCTTGAGGTTGTTCGTCGGCTGCGACGGCGCAACGTCAGGAAAAAACTTCAGCACCTCATCATCAAGGCTCAGTTTGCCTTCCGCGACCGCCATGCCCACGGCCGTGGAAGTGAAACTCTTGCTCAACGAATACAACTCGTGATTGTCCTCTGCGCGATACGGTGTCCACCAACCCTCGACGATAACTTTGCCATGCCGCACCAGCATGAAGCTATTCATCGCGTCGATTTGGTCGAGCACTTCGACCAGCGCCAGCACCGAGGCCGACGAGACGCCCTGCGCCTCGGGCGTGCTGCGCTGGAACACGAACGGTTTGGGCGCGGCCGCGTGGCCGGCGGCGACGGCGCAGAGGATGAGACCGGTAATAAGCTTGGTCAGAATTTTCATAATGGATGCGCGTGCTTGTTGCCTGAAATTCCGGCGGGTGTCAGCAATGAATCGTCGCAGGCTGCCCGCGAAGGCTCGCGCCGAAAGCTGTTATCCCGCCGGGTTGTAATTCAGCCAAGGGCCGAGCCAGCGTTCCATCTCGGCGAGGGACTTGCCCTTGCGCTGTGCGAGGTCGGCGACCTGATCTTTGGCGAGCTTGCCGACGGCGAAATACTTCGAGTCGGGGTGCGCGAAGTAGAGTCCGCTCACGCTGCTGCCGGGCCACATGGCGAAACTTTCCGTGAGCTGGATGCCGGTGCTTTTCTCCACATCGAGCAGTTTCCAGAGCGTGCCCTTCTCGGTGTGATCAGGACACGCGGGATAGCCGGCGGCGGGGCGGATGCCGCGATACTTTTCGTCAATGAGTTCTTCGGTGGAAAGTTTCTCCTCCTGGCCGTAGCCCCATTCTTCCCGCGCCCGCTTGTGCAAATACTCAGCGAACGCTTCGGCCAGCCGATCCGCGAGCGCCTCGGCCATGATGGCATTGTAGTCGTCGAGGTCGGCTTTGTATTTCTTCACCAACTCATCGAGGCCATGACCAGTGGTGACGGCGAAAGCGCCGAGGTAATCACCTTTCGGCGCGATGAAATCAGCGAGGGACCAGTTGGGCGAGCCGTCGCCTTTCTCCATTTGCTGACGGAGGAAGTGAAACTTGGTCAGCGCCTTCGTGCGTGCTTCGTCGGTGTAAATTTCCACGTCCTCACCGACGCGGTTTGCGGGGAAGAAACCATAGACCGCCGTGGCGCGAATCAGTTTCTTGGCGATGATTTCATCGAGCAGCTTCTGCGCATCGTTGAAAAGCTTGGTCGCTTCCACGCCATACTTCTCATGCTGGAGAATCTTCGGATACACGCCGCGCAATTCCCAGGTGTGGAAGAAGGGCGACCAGTCGATGAACTCGCGCAGCGTGGCGAGCGGGAAGTCGTCGAGCACACGCGGGCCGGTGAACGCGGGCTTCGGCAGGTCGTCATATTTCAGCTTCGGCGCATTGGCGCGGGCGGCTTCGATGGAAAGCAGCTTCACCTGCTGACTGCCGTGCAGTTGGCGCAGCTTCTCGTAGTCCTCACGAAGCTGCTTCACGAACGCAGGCTTCTGCTCCGCGCTCAACAGCGCGCTCGCCACGGGCACGGCGCGCGAGGCGTCGAGGACATGGACGACCGGCTCACTGAAATGGTGCGCAACTTTCACGGCGGTATGCGCGCGGCTCGTGGTCGCGCCGCCGATGAGCAGCGGCACTTTGAAACCGGTGCGCTCCATCTCGCGCGCGACGTGAACCATCTCGTCGAGCGACGGCGTGATGAGTCCGCTGAGTCCGATGAGATCGGCTTTCTCCAATCGCGCGCGTTCGAGAATCTTCTCGCACGGAACCATCACGCCCATGTCGATTACCTCGTAGTTGTTACAGGCGAGCACGACGCCGACGATGTTCTTGCCGATGTCATGCACGTCGCCCTTCACGGTCGCGAGCACGATCTTGCCCTGAGCCTTCACCGCTTCGCCGCGCGCGGCCATCGCCGCCTTCTCGGCTTCCATGAACGGCGTGAGGTAGGCCACGGCTTTCTTCATCACGCGCGCGGACTTCACGACTTGCGGCAGGAACATTTTTCCGGCTCCGAACAAATCTCCGACCACGCTCATGCCGTCCATCAACGGACCTTCAATGACCAGCAACGGCTTGCCGAGTTTGGCGCGCGCCTCCTCGGTATCAATGTCGATGTAGAGGTCAATGCCTTTGACCAGCGAGTGCGAGAGGCGTTCCTCAACGGTGCCTTTGCGCCATTCTTCTTCGACCTTCTTGTCGCTCGCCGTCGTGCCGGCGCTCGCGGCTTTCAGTTTCTCGCCATGTTCAACCAGGCGCTCGGTGGCATCGGCACGGCGGTTCAGCAAGGCGTCTTCGACGAGCACCTTCAGCTCCGGCTCAATCTCCTCATACACTTCCAACATGCCGGCGTTGACGATGCCCATGTCCATGCCGGCCTTGATGGCGTGGTAGAGGAACGCGCTGTGCATCGCTTCGCGCACCGGATTGTTCCCCCGAAAACTGAACGAGACGTTCGACACGCCGCCGCTGACTTTGGCGTGCGGAAGGTTCTGTTTGATCCACCGCGTGGCCTCGATGAAGTCCACGGCGTAGTTGTTGTGCTCCTCGATGCCGGTCGCGACCGTGAGGATGTTCGGATCGAAAATGATGTCCTCGGGCGGGAAGCCGACTTCATCCACGAGGATGCGATAGGCGCGCTCACAGATGCGGATCTTCTCGGCGTAAGTCGCGGCCTGCCCGTTCTCATCGAACGCCATGACGACGACGGCCGCGCCATATTTCAAAACCTTCGTGGCGGATTCGCGGAACTTCGCCTCGCCTTCCTTGAGCGAAATAGAGTTCACGATGCCCTTGCCCTGAAGACATTTCAGCCCGGCCTCGATGACTTCCCACTTCGACGAGTCCACCATGAAGGGAACCTTGGCGACTTCGGGTTCGCTGCCGAGGAGTTGGAGGAAGCGCGACATCGCCGCGACGCCGTCGATCATTCCCTCGTCCATGCAGATGTCGATGATGTTGGCGCCGTTCTCGACCTGCTGGCGCGCCACCGCGACGGCTTCCTCGTATTTGTTCTCCTTGATCAGCTTCGCGAACTTCGGTGAACCGGCGACATTCGTGCGCTCGCCGATCATGATGTATTGCCCGAGCTGCTGGGTGAAGGGCTGGGAGCCGGACAGGCGCAACGGCTTCGGGGTGACGGACGCACTGCCCGTGGGAATGCCACCGAGACGTTCCGTGCCTGATTCCTTCGGTGCGAGATCGCGCGGATGTCGTCCCTCCAGCGCCTTCGCAATCGCCGCGATGTGCTCCGGCGTGTTGCCGCAGCAGCCGCCCGCGATGTTGATCAACCCGCTCTGCGCGAATTCGCTGAGATAATTGCCCATGTCTTCCGGCTTCAGATCAAAGCCCGTCGGCGACAGCGGATTCGGCAATCCAGCGTTCGGATAGCACGAAATGGCGGCGCTGGATTTCTCCGACAGTTCCGCGAGAAACGGCCTCATCAAGTCCGGCCCGAGTGAACAGTTCAATCCCACGGACAGCGGCTGCACATGCTTCACCGCGTTCCAATAAGCCTCGATGGTCTGTGCGGAAATCATCGTCTCGCCACCACGGCCCACGGCGGCGGAGATCGAGATGGGCAGCCGAACTTTGTCCGCTTCAAAGACTTCCTGAATCGCCACCAGCGCCGCCTTCGCATTGAGCGAATCGAAGATCGTTTCCACCAGCAGGAAGTCCGAGCCGCCCGCGATGAGCGCGCGCGCCTGCTGGATGTAAGCCGCCTTCACCTGATCAAACGTGACGACACGGAAGCCTGAGTCATCCGCATCCGGTGAGTTCGAGAGCGAAACGGTCAGCGGCCCGATGGCTCCGGCGACGAAGCGTTGCTTGCCGTCTTTGTTCGCCACGCGGTCGGCCCACTCGCGGCACTGGCGCGCGGACTGTTCGTTGATCTCCCACGCGAGGTCGTTGAGAAATTTGTCCTCGATGATCTTCTGGTAGAACGCCGGGTCTTTGCGCCCGCCCTTGCGGCGCGGGTCTTCCACGAAGAACTCGCTCTGGCTGATGCTGGTCGCGCCGAAGGTGTTCGTCTCGATGATGTCCGCGCCGGCTTCGAGGAAGCGCCGGTGGATGTCGCAGATCATGTCCGGCTGCGTGAGCGAGAAAATGTCGCCGTTGTTCAGCAACGGCTCCTCGCACTTGGCGAAGCGTTCGCCGCGAATGTCCGCCTCCGTCTTGCCGTAAGTGCGGATGGTTGTGCCCATCGCGCCATCAATGATGGCGATGCGCTGGCGCAACAAGGCTTCCAACGCGCCGGTCTGTTTCGATTGATTGCTCATTCGCGCCGCCAATCTGGCGTTTAGAAATTAAGAAATCAAGGCATCTGGATACGAAGATATGTTCAAAGTGCAGTTGACGGCCTCGCTAGAAAACCGTCCCTTCGCGCGCATGGCAGCAAAAGACTGGCTCATCGAAAAGGCGGGCATGGCGCTGTTGAACCAGGCCGTGCTCAAGCCCTACGGCACGCTCACGCGCCTGAAGCTCGACACCACGGCGCGCACCATCGAGGCGGACGTGGAATTGAACGGCGAGACGCAGCCGGTGAACGTCCAAGTGCGCGAATACGAACTGCGCGAGACCGACGGCCGCGCCACGGTCGTGCTCAAGGACATTCACACCTCGCGCGACTGGCTGACCACGCTGATGAAAAACTTCGTCGTGGATCGCGAGTTCAACCTGCCGGACTCGGTGAAGAAATTTTTGCCGATGCTGCGGTGATGGCCCTACAATTCCGCGAGCCATGAGTTCACCTGCAACGCAACTAAGCCCGCAAGCGAAGGCCACGCTGCCCGCGCACGTCGCCATCATCATGGACGGCAACGGGCGTTGGGCGAAGCAGCGCGGGTTGCCGCGGGTCGAGGGCCATCGCAACGGCGTCGAGTCCGTGCGCGTGACGGTGCGCGCATGTGGCGAGGTCGGCATCAAGTATCTCACGCTCTATGCGTTCTCGGTCGAGAACTGGAACCGCCCGAAGGACGAGGTGGACACGCTGATGAAATATCTCGCACGGTTTTTGAAGAACGAGATCGGCGAACTGAACCGCAGCAACGTGCGGCTCGAAGTCATCGGGCAGATTTACCGACTGCCCGAGTTCGTGCAGGAGCAGTTGAAGAAAACGCAGGCTGCCCTGGCGAAGAACAACGGGCTGACGTTGATACTCGCGCTGAGTTACGGCGGGCGGCAGGAGATCGTGGAAGGCGTGCGCGCCATCGCGTCGAAGGCCAAGGCGGGCAAGCTGGAGCCGGCGGAGATCAACGAGCAGATTGTTTCGCAGCATCTGTACACGCATCAGTATCCCGATCCGGATTTGCTTATCCGCACGAGCGGCGAACTGCGCGTGAGCAACTTTCTCCTCTGGCAAATTTCTTACGCGGAGTTCGTGGTCACGCCCACGCTGTGGCCGGATTTTCGGAAGGCGGAACTGTTCGCCGCGCTGGAAGAATACACGCGGCGGCACCGAAGGTTTGGCGGGCTTTAAGTCGGTCAGGCCAGCCGCCCGTCACCGGCTCTCAATCAAACCACTCGTCGTGCTCGTCGAAGGACGGTACGGGGATGTTGATGATTTTCATTTTTCCAATCGCGCGGTGTCGGCAGCCGGGGCGGATGTAGATGACGCTCATCGGCTTCACGGGGAACAGTTGGCCGTCCAGTTCCATCTGCCCCTCGCCTTCGAGCACGAGATACATTTCCGTCATGCGTTTGTGATAGTGCGTGCGCGCGTCCTCCTGGATGTCCACGAGGTGCAGGCTCGCGACGTGATCGGTGGAGCCGGCGAACGCGCGTCGCGCGAAACCGCACGGACAGCGTTGCGCGGGAATTTCGTCGAGTTGCGCGAGGTGGAAGTTGCTCATGGCGGGATTACGAAGGGGCATGGGACGGAGTGCAAGTCTGCGCTCGCGACCGGGTAGTGAGGCAGCCGTCTCGGCTGCCTCAGTCCACTGGCCGTCCCGGCTGGTGATTCTTCAGCCGAGACGGCCAAAGGACGAATGGCAGCCGAGACGGCTGCCCCACTACATTTTTCGTGTCTGGCCCGCGCGCTTCCCGCTTTAATCGCCGCCATGAATTCTGAACCGGGCGGATCGTTGGAGCGATGGCTGCGTCCGCTGCCTTTCGGCATTTTTCTTTTGCTCGCGCTGGTCGCGTGCTTTCCGTCCGTGTGGCTGGGCACGGAATCCTTCTTCGCGCGCGACTATGGCGTGCTCGGGTTTCCAAACATTTCCTATCAGCAAGAATGCTTCTGGCGCGGCGAACTGCCGCTGTGGAATCCCTACAGCAACTGCGGCCAGCCCTTCCTCGCGCAATGGGGCACGATGACGCTTTATCCCGGCGCGCTCATTTATCTGCTGCTGCCGCTACCGTGGTCGCTCGGCCTCTTCTGCCTCGCGCACGTCTGGCTTGGCGGACTCGGCATGTATTTCCTCACGCGCCGCTGGACGGAGACGAACGCCGCCGCCGCGTTCGCCGGCACACTCTACGTCTTCAACGGCGTGATGTTCGCCAGTTTCGCCTGGCCCAATTACCTCGCGACTCTGGCGTGGATGCCTTTCATCGTGCGGCTTGCCGAACGTGCCACGCGCGAAGGCGGGCGCTGGATTGTCGGCACCGCGCTGGTCGGCGCGCTGCAAATGCTGACCGGAGCGCCGGAAGTAATCCTCTTCACCTGGCTCATCGTGGGCGTGCTCGCGCTGTGCGACGTGACGCGCGCGCCGGGTTCGTTCTGGACGTTCGCGAAACGGATGCTCGGGATGGTGTTGCTCACCGCCGCGCTGTCGGCGGCGCAACTGCTTCCGTTCTTTGAACTGTTGCAGAACTCGCATCGCGACGCGGCCTTCGCCACGACCAAGTGGCAGTTGCCGCTCTGGGGTTGGGCGAATTTTCTCGTGCCGCTCTACAACGCCTTCGAGGCGCCGACGGGCCAGTACTACCAATACGACCAAGGCTTTCTGACTTCGGTGTATCTCGGCGGTGCGGCGTTCGCGTTCGCGTTGCTCGGCGTGGTGCGCTGGCCGGAGTGGCGCGCGCGCCTGCTGTTCCTTGGCGCGCTGCTCGCCGTGGTGCTGGCCTTTGGCGAACACACGCCAGTGTATGCCTACGTGCGAAAAGTTTTTCCGTTTGTCGGCCTCGGGCGCTACGCGACGAAATTTTTGTTCGTGCCCGCCTTCGTCCTGCCGTTGCTCGCGGGCTGCGGGCTGGCGGCGATGGTGAAGTCACGTCTGCGCACGGGCGTGTTCGCGTGCGCGCTGCTCGTGGCGGTGACGATAGCGCTCATCGCGTGGGCTGCACAGGGACAACGGTTCGCGGACTACAGCGCGTGGCCGCAGAATTTCCGCGCGAACGTCGGCTACTCTTGGAATCAAAATTCGCCGGGGAAATTTCTGCCCGACGCGGTGCTGAACACGGCGGTGCGCTTCGGAATTTTTGCGCTCGTGGTGTTCTTGCTGTCTGCGGCGGTGCGTGCCACACGGCATGGGGCGACGCTGGCCTTCGCGGCGTTCGCCCTGCTGGCGCTGGACGCGCGCACCCACACGCCGAAGCAAAACCACACGCTGCCCAGTGCGCTGCTCTTGCGCCATCATTGGCCGGAGGAGCGGACGCCCCGGCCTGGCGGCTCGGCCCGCGCGATGATCAGTCCGGAGGGGGATAATTATCTGAACTACCTCGCCGGCACCAACGCGCCCGCTATTTGGGAAACCAAGCGCCGCGCGCAATGGTCAAGCCTGAACCTCCTCGACCGCGTGGCGAAAGTGAACGGCTCCTCCACGCTGCAAATCCGCGAGCAACGGCTCGTCGAACAGGCGCTTTACTCGATGACAAACCGCCTGCCCGCCGGGCTGATGGATTTCCTCGGCGTGGCCTGGATCACGAGTTCCAACGCGGCGGACGAGTGGACGCCGCGCACGACCGCACTGCCGCTCGTGACCGCAGGCCAGCAAGTGATCTTTGCCGAGCAGTCCTCATCGCTTGCCGCCCTCACCAATCGCGGCTTCGATGGTCAGCGCTTGGTCTTCTTGCCGTCGGCGCAGCGCGGCGAAATCGCGGAGACGAACCTCACGCCCGCGCTCGTCACGAATCTCGTGATCACGCCGCAGCGCATTGAGGCCGAGGTGATTTCCACCGGCCCGACCATCGCCGTGATCGCGCAGTCATTTTATCCCGCGTGGCAGGCGACGATTGACGGTACGCCCGTCCTATTGCTGCGCGGCAACGTCGCCTTCCAAGCCGTGCCGCTGCCGGGCGGACGGCACCGGCTGCGGCTGGAGTATTCTGACTTCAACTTCCGCGCAGGCGCAGGCGTCTCGGCGGCGGCGCTGCTGGCGTGCGTGGTTCTGTGGCTGCGGTTCGACCGGCGGCGGCGCGAATAATTTTCAGATCGTGTGTCCGACGACCGAGCACACCGGCTTGGTGTCCACCTGGTTAATCGTGTAGGTGCCGTTGGCCGGACAGCCCGGTTTGGCGCTGATGTAGAGCGTGGGGCCGAACAGTTCGGCGTCCGTCGGCACGTCGGCGTTCCCGCGCTTTTGCTCCAAGGCCCAGGTCATTTTTGCGCCGGCCACGCTGCGGAGGTTGGCCTGGCAGGCGGTGCGCTGGGCGTTTTCCCGCGCGCGCACGAAGTTGGGAATGGCGATGGCGGCGAGGAGTCCGATGATCGCCACCACGATCATGATTTCCACGAGGGTGAAGGCCGCGCGGTTTGAGTAACGAGTCTGCATAGTTTTGTTCCTTTCAATGAAGCGCCGTGAAGGGCGCGGGAAGGGAACAGCGCGGGGCGGGGAAAGTTACCTTGTAAAAAGCAAACGGCCCGGGGAACTCCCGGGCCGTTTCTGTGTTGCCGCAGATTTTTAGAACGTGTGATCCGCGATGGTGCAGCTTGGCTTGGCGTCCACCTGGTTGATGGAGTAGATGCCGTTGGCCGGGCAGCCCGGCTTCTCACGAATGTAGGAGGCCGTGCCGAACAGGTCCGCGTCCGTGGGCACGTCGGTGTTGGTCTTGCGGGCTTCGAGCGCCCAGGTGGCCTTGGCACCGTCCATGGTCTTGAGGTTCGCGACGCAGGCGGCCTTCTGGCTGGCCTGACGTGCCTTGATGAAGTTGGGGATGGCGATGGCGGCGAGGAGTCCGATGATCGCCACGACGATCATGATTTCCACGAGGGTAAAGCCTGCGGACCCCGCCCGGAGTTTTGTTTTCGTTTGCATAGTTTTGTTCCAATCAAGTGAAGCGGGATCAAACTAGCAGACGGGTGGGCCAACACCAAAACGAAAAAAGCCCGGGGAAACCCCGGGCTTTGACTGGGTGAAAGGACGGTCTTAGAGCGAATGGCCGGTGGTGCCGACGCAGGTCGCCTTCTCGGAAACGGAACCGATGGTGTAGGTGCCGGGTCCAGGGCAGGCCGGGGTGTCACGGATATAGACCGTGGGGCCGTAGAGGTCCGCGTCACCCGGCACGGCCGTGCCGAGTTGCTTGGTCTCGAGCGCCCAGGTCTGCTTGGCGCCTTCGATCTGCTTGAGGTTCGCGATGCAGGCCTTCTGCTGCGAGGCTTCGCGGGCTTTGATGAAGTTCGGGATTGCGATGGCGGCGAGCAGGCCGATGATGGCGACCACGATCATGATTTCCACGAGGGTGAACGCGCTTTTGCGTGAGTTGCTGATTTGCATATGTTTTAACCTTTCGACTGACTGACACGGCGTGAACCTGGCAGAGGCGGGTTAAACATTTCGTATGCGTTCACAATTGCCTTCTGCCTACCGTGCCACCCACCTAGCAGCGGCGATGCCATGATGTGGCGCCGCTTGTTTCACTCACTTACGGCTTCATCATCAGGGGATGCAGCCGGTTGCTGTCCCGGCTGTCCTGAGACACTGCCTGAAGGTGAGACACCTTTCTCCCGCCTTGAAGTTGTTTGCCCGCGTCCGCTTGCGCCTGCACAATTCCCTGATGAATTGCGCCGAGAAAATCCTGACGCCGGAGACGCTCCAGTCGTGGCGTGCGCGCCAGCGCGCCGCGGGGCGGCGGGTGGCGGTCACGAACGGCTGCTTCGACCTCCTGCACGCGGGCCACGTCACCTACCTCGAAGCGGCGCGCCACCAGGCCGACCTGCTGCTCGTGGGCGTGAACAGCGACGCGGCGGTCCGCGAGTTGAAAGGCTCCGGTCGTCCGGTGAACTCCGAGTCCGACCGCGCGCTGGTCCTCGCCGCGCTGCAGAGTGTGGACGCCGTGTTCATCTTCCGCGAACGCGACGCCGTGAAGTTTCTCGAAACCGTTGCGCCGGATATTTACGTCAAGGGCGGCGACTATACGCTGGACACGGTCAATCAGGACGAGCGGCGGCTGATTGAAGGGCAGGGGGGGAAGATCGTTCTGCTCGCGCACGTTCCCGGCAAATCCACCACTGGGCTGTTGCAGAAAATGGCGCGGTAACTTTGCTGCGTCGGGCTAACGCCGGTAAGTCGTGTTGCTCAAAATCTGTTGCAGCATCTGCTGATGTTCCACGCCGATGGCCCGCAGCGCCTCCTGCTTCTGCTCCTCCGACATGGCCGAGCTTTGTGCGACTTGCGCGCGCCTTGCGTTCAGGCCTTTCTGCATGTCATGCAACGGTTGCACCGCCTTGCCGTTCAAACCGTAATTGCCGGCCAAGACCTGCGCTTGTTTGAAGAGCGGCTCTTTCGCGGCCAGGTATTGCTTGAAGTGCTCGGGCGTGAGGGACTCGCGCGCGGCGCGGTCTTGCTGCGCCTCCAGTTGCTCTCGTTGCTTGGCCGAGAGCGCCTCCGGCCCGCCATAGTCCACCTGCACGCGATGCTCCAAAGGATCAATGGCGCGGAAGAATTTGCGGAACTCGTCCGGCGACAGTTCGATGCCAATCAGGTTCGTGCGCAGCGAACTGGAGTTCTGCGAATAGCGGAGCAGGAATTCCTCGAGCTGCTCCGCCGTCAGCGCCTTCGCCAGATCGGTGCGCGTCTGGTCGCGCAGCTTGGCGAGTTCCAGATTGTCCAGCGGCTTGCCTTCGTTCATGCGCGCCGTCTGGTAGGCGAGATGGCGTTCCATCGAGCGCGCGTAAATCTCCTGCACGGCGTTCCAAGTCTCGGCCGGCAGCGCGCCGAGCACCGGGCCAGTGAGGCTGATCGTGGCGCTGCTCAACGGCGCGAGCTTCAGCTCCTCCGTCTCATCTTCGCCAAGAATTTTCACCAGCAGTTCGCGCCGCTGCTCGTCAAAGTTCACGGCGCTCCCGTCCTGCATGGAAATGATGCCGAGGTAGGTCTCCGCCTTCCACCACGGGGCGTCCGTTTTGATGGCGTGTTCGAGCCGTCGCTGATCGAGGAGTTCGTTCACGTCCGCCACCACGATGCGGCGCACCTGTTTCTCCGGTGCCCCAGCAGCGCGCAGGCGCGTGATGTAGGCGGTGTAAGTTTCATTCGTCACGTCCGCCCAGCCGAACTGCTTTGCCGACGGAGCCAGGCTGGGAGGTTCAACCACCGGCGCGTTTGATGGGCTGACCGTCGGCGTAATGTTGGTGACGAGGACGAGAGCGGGAGGCGTTGCGGCGTTGGAAGTAATCGGAGCCGCCGTTGCTGCTGGCAAATTTGTTTCCGGTGACAGCTTCACGAGCGGCGCAGCCGGACGGCGAGTGAACCCGAGGAAGGCCGCAGCCCACACCAAATTCACGGCGACCAGCAGCGCCAACACGGTTCTCACACGCACGCCTGCCATGATTCGTGCAACGCAGGAAGTGGCGCAAATCTTAAATAGTACGCGGCTATTTCAGTCGCCGCTGAAATTCTTGGCACGCCGCCGCGACATCCGGCGTGTTCAAGATGGCCGAGACCACGCAAATGCGCCGCGCGCCAGCGGCCAGCACTTCATCCAGATTCGCCAGCGTGATGCCGCCGATGGCGAACCAAGGCACACGCACGTTCGCCGCCGCCCAGCGTACGTAATCCAAAGCGCAGGGCGCGCGGCCCGGCTTCGTCCCCGTCGCGAAGACCGGGCCGATGGCGATGTAGTCCGCGCCTGCTGTCACGGCGCGCACGCCTTGACCGGGGGCGTGGCTGCTCAGGCCGAGGAGTTGTTGAGAATTGAGGGTTGAGAGTTGAGAGCGGTGGGTCAGGCCGGCGTCGAAGAAGTCTTCTTGGCCGAGATGCACGCACTCCGCGCCGAGTTCTTGCGCGAGGTCTGTGTAGTCGTTGATGACCAGCGGCACGCCGGCCGTGCGTGTGATGGGGAGAATGAGTTCTGCCAGCCGCCGCACTTCATCCCGGGTCTCGCGCTTCGCACGAAGTTGAATGATGTCCGATCCGCCGTCGCAGAGTTGCTGCGCGAGTTGCGCCGGATCACGGCCATGCAGGTAGGCGGTATCAACGAAAGTGTAGAGACGGGCTTCTTGGAGTGACTTCACTTGAACTCGCGGCCCGGCGGGCCGTGCTCCTTACGCCTTCTCCTCGATCAACTCGCGGCGCGCGCCGCCCAGCAGTTGCTCGATGAAGTTCGTGGAATAGACGCCGCGCCGGAAGTTCGGGTCTTGGAGAATGGCCATCTCGAAGGGGATGGTCGTCTTCACGCCGGTGATCATGTACTCGCTGAGCGCGCGGCTCATTTTGTCCATCGCCTCGCGGCGGTCTTTGCCGAAGGTGATGAGCTTGCCGATCATCGAGTCGTAGTGCGGCGGAATGGTGTAGCCGGCGTAGGCATGGGAATCCACGCGCACACCGCGCCCGCCCGGCGCGTAATACATCTCAATGCGGCCCGGCGAGGGGCGGAAGTCGTTGAAGGGGTCTTCTGCGTTGATGCGGCACTCGATGGCGTGACCCTTGATGTGGATGTCGCTCTGCGCAATGCGCAGCGGTTCGCCCATGGCGATCATGATTTGCTGCCGCACGAGATCGATGCCCGTGACTTCTTCGGTGATGGGATGCTCGACCTGGATGCGCTTGTTGACTTCGAGGAAATAGTAATTGCCGTGGTCGTCCACGATGAACTCGACGGTGCCGGCGTTCGTGTAGTGGGCGAGTTCGGCGATCTTGATCGCGGCCTTGCCCATTGTCTTGCGGAGGCTCTTGAACTTGTTTTCCAGCAACGGCGAGGGGCTTTCCTCCACGACTTTCTGGTTGCGGCGCTGCACGGAACAGTCGCGCTCGTTCAGGTGAATGATGTTGCCGCGATTGTCGCCCAGGATTTGAAACTCAATGTGGTGCGGGTTCTCGATGAACTTCTCAATGTACACGCCGGAGTTGCCAAAGCACTTTTCCGCCTCCATGCGCGCGGTGTGGTAGCCCTTGACCAGCGAGATGTCGTTGTGCGCCACGCGCATGCCGCGTCCGCCGCCGCCGGCCACGGCTTTAATCATGACCGGGTAGCCAATCCTCTTCGCGGTGGCGAGCGCGTCCTGCTCCTTCTCGACAATGCCGTCGGAGCCGGGCGGGGTGGGGACGCCGGCTTTCTTCGCCAGCGCGCGGCTCACGGCCTTGTCTTCGAGGGCGTTCATCGCGCGGGAACTCGGCCCGATGAAACGGATGTTGCAGTTCTCGCACACGTCGGCGAAGTGCGCGTTCTCAGAGAGGAACCCGTAGCCCGGATGAATCGCGTCCACGTCGGCGATTTCCGCCGCGCTGATGATGCGGTCAATGCGGAGGTAGCTTTCGTTGCTCGGACTTTTGCCGATGCAAATGGCCTCGTCGGCCATCTGGACGTGCATCGAGTTCGCGTCCGCCTCGGAATAGACCGCGACGGTGCGGATGTTCAGTTCCTTGCAGGCGCGGATGATGCGGACGGCGATTTCACCGCGATTGGCAACGAGGACTTTTTCAAACATGCGGAGAAAGCGGCTAGGAGTTGGGAGACTCCGGTTTCTGGGAACTCTGCGGACTCAAGGTCGAATGATGAATGAACAAGTAGGCCAGCACGGTCAGCACGCCGCCCATCAAGGTGGCCAGCGCCCAGATGATGGGGGCGCCGAGCGGCGAATTTCCGCGCTGACGCTCCAAGGCCGAGGCGTTTTTGAAAACGGCGACGGCCAGACTGACGTGAACGACGATCAGCACCGCCCACCACACCACGACCAAGACGGGGATGAGCTTGTTCAGGCCGGGGATGTTGAGGAAAGACTGGTTCATGCGTTCAAGTGGGACGGACTTTGAACATCGGCTGGCCGAATTCCACCGGCTTGCCGTTCTCGACCACGATTTGCGTGATGATGCCTTTCACTTCGGCTTTGATCTCATTCATCACTTTCATTGCTTCGATGATGCAGACCACCGAGTCAGGGGTCACTTCCGTGCCGATCTCGACATACGAACCGGACTCCGGCGAGGGTGAGCGGTAAAAGGTGCCGATCATCGGCGATTTGATTTCGATGTCCGTGCTCGGCGCGGGCGCGACCGGCACCGCCACCGAGACGGCGGAGGACGAGTTCGCGACGGGCGCGGGCAGGGCGGAGACTTGCGGCAGATAGACTTGGCCGGGCATGTCCTCGCCGCCGCCGGACATGTTCCCGCGCTTGAGCTTGATCTTGAACTCCTGACGTTCGAGCTCGAACTCCGAGATGGAGTTCTTCTTCATCAGATCGATGATGGCTTTGATGTCTTTTAGATCCACAGGTGTCCTCCGGCTTTCCGACTGATGTTGTGTGCGTCGCTCATTAAACAAAAAAGCAGTCACCGAAAGGCGGCACTGCTTGGTTTGGTTTCAAAATGCGGGC
>JANOAY010000785.1:0-10979 GCA_031411375.1 Pedosphaera sp.
GCGCGCGGGTTTCCAACCCGCAGCAACGTGAAATGTAGAAGAGTGTTCGCAAGTTCTTGCGCCCTCGGCCTGCGAATGTTGCTGCGGGCTGGAAAGCCCGCGCTCCGTCGCTACGGCAGCACCCGCACGCGGTAGAAAGTCTGCGCGGGCGGCGGCGTGTTCGTGAAGGAAACCGTCGCGCCCGTGGCCGTGAGGTCCGGTCCCATGCCGGCCCATGAATCCTCCAGCGCCGGCTTCGCCTCCACGCGGTAGCTGCGGCCCGGCACCGCCGGCCACGTCACAATAATTTGCGCGCCGGACGGCACGACTGCGAGGCGCGGCGGCGCGAGGACGGTGAACGGCAGGGACTGACCTTCGTGTCCCTGTTCGTCGCGCACGGTGAGGATCACATTCGTTGCCGGCGCGAGCACGGTCACGAGGTTGCTCCAAAAACCTCCGCTGAAGGGCGTCGCATTCGTCGGCGTGAGCGCGAGCGCGGGGGCCAGGCCGCGCACGCGCAAGTCGTCCACATACCAGCCGAGGCGGTCGTTCGCCACGGCGTCCACGGTGTTGAAGTGGAAGCGCAGTTGCGCGTTCGGGCTGGCGGCGAAGGCCGTGAGGTCCACCGACTGCGTGCGCCACGCGCCGCCGAAGTCATTCGTCCAGCCGTTCGTGGTGAACCACCGCGCCGCAATCGTGCGCCACGCCGCGCCGCCGTTCGTGGAAATCTCCACCTTCGGCTGATCAAAGTTCGTGCTGACCTCCGTCTGCATCAGGTGATGAAACGTCAGCGTCACCGGCGGCGCGATGCTGGCCAGGTTCAGCACCGGCAAAGTCGCCACGCCTTCGTTCGCGCCGCCGGTGTTGTAATTCCCGTTGCCATGCGTGCCCTCGTCCTTGCCGTAGTAAAGGCTGTTCGACGCGCTGTGGCCCGGCGCGAGCGCGAGCGCCGTCGTCAGGTGCCAGAGGCCGTTGCTGTGGCCGAGACCGTTGTCGAGCGCGAGTCCGCCGAGTCCTGATTCAAAGTTGGCGGAGAACAGTTCGCCCGATCCGCCGCGCGCCGTAAGCGAGACCGGACCGGAGAAGTTGCTCACGGTGGTGTTGAACTCATCCTGCGCCGTGAGCGTGAGCGGAAAGGGCAGCCCCGCATACTGCGTCGCCGTCACGCTGCTGACCGCGAAGTGATGCACGCCGCGCGTCGTGAATTTCCAGACCGGCCCGGCGTTCGTGCCGGCACGGCGCGAGACGATGCGCCAATAATAAACCGTGTCCGGCGCGAGAAGCGGCAGCGACCAGTTTGTGCCGGTCGTCGTGCCGAGGAACTGCGCCGCGCCCGGGGGATTTACGGTGCCGAAATAAACGTCGTTCGTCGCGTTCGTCGCGCCCCACGAGAGTCCGGTGTTCGCGATGATGTTCGTCGCGAGATGCGCGGGCGTGGGATTCGACGGCGGAGGCGGCGTCTCGTCATCAAGCACGGTGAACTGGTTGAGTCCGCTCGCGAAGCCAGGCGCGGCGGCGGTGAGCAAAACATTTTGCGCCCCGTCCAGCAGCGCGTCGTCCACGAGCGTGAGGTTAAAGCTCGCGAACATCTGCCCCGCGAGCACGGTCACGGTCGGCGGCACGATGAGTTCGCTCGTGTCGGAGGAGAAAAGCGTGACCACGAGATTCGTCGGGAGCGTGCCGGAGAGCAGCACTTCGCCTGCGCCCAGCAGCACGCCGTCATTCTCCCACGCCTGCGCGAGGTTGAGCAGCAGGTCCACTTGCGCCGGCTCGTTATCAATGACCGTGATCGCGAGCACGCCGCCCGTCCAGTTCGTGACGCTGGCGGTGAGCGTGACGGACTGCGCGCCGTCAATTTCCGACTCATCAATGACGCTGATCGAGAAAACCACGGAGGTCGCGCCGGAAGGAATCACGACGAACGCGGGCACTTGAATCTCGTTCGGGTCGCTCGATGACAAACCTACCGTGACATTCGTGCTGACCGGCGCGCTCACCATCAGCGTGGCGGGAATGACGCCCGCGCCTTCGTCCACGGAAGACGAAGCAAGGATGGACAGCACGCCGTTTTCATTGTCGTGAACCGTGACGGTTTGCGCGGCGAGCGTGAAGCCGGGCGCGCTCGCTTCAATTGTCGCCGACTGCGAGCCGTCGAGTTCCGCGTCGTTCACGACGGTGAGATTGAAGAAGCCGTTCGTCTGGCCCGCGATGATCGTGACACTCGCTGGCACCGTGAGTTCCGTCGTGTCACTTGAAGTCAGCGCGACGGTGAGATTCGTGGGCATAGAGAACGGCAGCGTGACCAGCCCACCGTTCACAAGCGTCCCCTGCCCTTCCGTGACCGCCGCAATGAACGGCAGCGCCAGCGCGCCGCCGCAACCGCCATAGCCGCTCAGATCACTTTCATCGAAGCCGAACGGCAGACCGAGGCCGCGCGACAGCCCGGCCAGCCCGCGCAGCGCGTCCACCTGCAGATACGTCACGCGGATGCGGCCATCGAAGAACATCTCGATCTGAAAACTGTTGCTGTTGCCCGCGCCGTATTCCGTCACGCGGTCCCACGTCGCGGCCACACGGTTGGAAAGTTCCTGCCAATAAACGGTGCCGCCCTGCGCCGGATTCAAATCACGGAACAGCCCCGCCACGCGCGGCAGCGCGAAGTGGTCGCTCGTGGACTCGGTGAAGTCCGTATCGCCCGAGTCGTAGGTGATGTGACCGTTGCTGCCAACGTGAACGACATTCCGGCTGCTCCCGTACAGCAGCACGCTGCCGCCGCTGATGCTGCGCGTGGAAAAAGAATCATCCGTGAGCGACAGCGCCTCGGCTCCCGTCGTGTCCGTGAAAAAGTCCGTCACCGTCTCGCGGCACACACGGTAGAAACTCGTCGAGCCGTCCGGCGTAAAGGTGAACGTGGTGTTCGCCAGATCAAAATTTCCCTCGAACAGCTCGGTGAAATAATCCGGCTGTCCGACGCGCAGCAGGAAGGAACGCGACTGGCCGAGGCCGCTCGTCGTGTTCGTGAAAAAGATCGCGCCGGAATAAATCCCCGTGGGCAGCGCCTGCGCCGCCGCCGTGAGCGAGACCGTGACCACGACGCTCGCGCCCGTGGCGAGCGCGCCGCTGGCCGGCGTCGCACTAAGCCACGCCGCGTTCGTCGTGACCGTCCAGTTCAGCGCGTTGCTGCCCACGTTGAGCAGCGTGAAGAGTTTGTTCGTCACCGAGAACGGCCCGCCCACGGGACCGCTGGACGTGAAGCCCTCGTTCTGGTTCACGCTCAAATCATCCGGCAAATCAAACGCCTCGACGACGCCCGCCGTCGTCGTGCTTGACGGCGAGGTCGCGCCCGCTCCCATCCCCCGCTTGGCGAAGGCCGACCAGAGTTCGAGGTAGTTTGCGCCCGCGTTGTTGATGAGATCGGCTTGGATGATGGCGTCGCGCGCTTGCAGAAAATTTGGATTGGCCGGCGAGAGATTCATGCCGTCAGTCACGAGTTGGAGAATGAGCTGGTTGCCATTCGTCCAGCCGTGCTTGGTGATCAAGTTCGCCCGCGCCTCCCAGAGCGCCACGCACCAGACCTCGCCTTGATTGTGAACTTCCTCCGCCGAGCCGCCGCCGAAGACCGGACTGACCGGCACGCCGGAATGTGCGCTGGCCTGCGCCTGGTCAATGTCCTTGAAGGTCAGCGGATTCTGCGCGAGGTCGGTCGAGTACGGGTAGCGGCGGATGCCGTAGTAATAATTCTGCTGCAAGCCCGAGAAGAGGCGTGTGGCGTAGCCGCCCATCGCGTGCGCGGCGTTCACGTCGTCGCCGGCCTCGCTCAACAGCGCGAGCGCGTAAAAATCCGACCAGCCCTCGCCCATGCCCACGCTCTGCAACGCGCTGATGCCGGTGCCGCCGCCGACGCGGCGGTTGCTCAGTCCATGCACGTATTCGTGGATGACAATCTCCGCGTCGAACGATCCGTCCACGTCGGGATTCGGCCCGTTGAAAAGATACATCTGCATCCGGGGCGGAATGCCGTCGGGCAGCGTGTCCATGTTCGCGTTGTTGAAACCGCCGCCGTCCTGCGCGTCAGCCTGCACCGGGTCGTTGCCCGCGCCGCCGCGTCCGAAGTTGTTGACCTGAAAATTCCCCGCCGCCTCGGTGAAGCCGAGTTCGTAGAGCCGGTCGTGCATCCAGTTGCACCAGTAAAAGAGCTGCACAGTGCTGGCGTCGCCAAAGAGCGTCGGCGACTGGGTGAGGTCGAGCGCAAAATCGAAGACGTGATGCGGCGCGCCTTGCGGGCGCGGGAGGTCGGGCGCGTCGTCGTTGTTCGTGTCGCGGTGCGCGTCCACGTTGTTGCCGAAAGTTTCGTTCACGTTGGTGGCGATCCAGCTGGCGGGCGAGGCGTTGGTGTTCAGCGCGGGCAGCGTAAGCAAGGCGCGGGCGACGAGCGCCGGCTGGTTCGTGAGCGGCGTCTGATGGCCCGGCGAAAACGGCGAGGGACTGTCGCTGGTGAAGACGCGGTAGGTGGCATTGGTGACGTAAGCCGTGAGACAGCGGCGCAGCAGCACGTCGCCGGACGCGGCATCCACGAGCACGCGGAAGGTCTCGCCGCGCGCGCGGGGTTTCAGCACGACGTTCCAGCACAGGCGCAACTCGTCCTTGTTCATCGGCAGCCAGACGAGTTCCGCCGTGGACTCGCCGACGAGGTCGCGCGCGGTGAACGACTGCTTCTGCTCCGCGCCGAACGCCGCGGCGCTGGATTTCAATTCTGTGGGCGCGAGCGGTGTGGAAAGATTATCCGCCGCGAGTCGCAGCGCGTCCGCCGCCGTCAGTCGTGCGCCGCGATTTTGTTTTGCGAGCAAGGCGGAGCGCGCGGCATCGGACACGAAGTGGCTGGCCACGCTCACGAGTTCGCCCTTCTCCGTGGTGTGCGCGGTGAAGACGCCTTCAAAAACCGCGACGCCTTCCACGCGCTGCTGCCAGGTGACGGAGCGCAGGCGGTTGTGCGGCGTGACGAACTCGCGCGCCACCGTGGCCGCGTCCAGCGCCTCCGGCCCGTGGCCGAAGAGCGCGCGATGCTGCTGGAGAAAGGACTTGGCCGGGCGGTGCGGATCATTTTTGCCAATCGCCTGCCACGCCGCCGCCTTCACCGTGCGGCTCTGGGCGTCCGCGTCCGTGAGAAACCCGCGCCGCGCCGTGACGAAGGCGGCGCCTTGCGTGACGGGGTGAACTTCGACTGCGACTTGCGCATCGTTTCCGCGCAAAGAACTCGCGGCGGATTTTTTATTCGCGGCCACGGGCTGGGGCGAACGCTTGTCGAGGTTCGGCAGCGGAGCGAGTTCCGGCGGGCGGAAAGCCGAAGTTAGCAGCGCGAGCGTGAGGAGCGGCACGACGCGCCAAAGAATTTTTGCAAACATGATTTGGATTGGTTGCCAGCAGATACCTCGCCGCAAACCGCACGCCGCGCAATAACGGAGTCGGGGCGCTGGCCCGCACGATAGAGAAGCCGCCCTGCGGGACAAGCAATCGTTGTGGCGGCGGGCCGGAACGGGTGCCTCGCCAACGATTCTCCAGCTTGTAATCCCACGCGGCGCGCGCCATGAATCGGCCATGCGTCCCCACTCCCTGCTCTTCCTCGCGTGCTGCGTCCTGCTCGCGGGGTGTTCTCCGCACCGAACCCGCGCCGCAGAAGCCGCGCGCCCGAACATCATCTTCATCCTCGCCGACGATCTCGGCATCAACGACCTCGCCTGCTACGGACGGCGCGAGCATCGCACGCCGCATCTCGATCAACTGGCGCGCGACGGCACGCGCTTCACGGCGGCGTATTGCGCGCAGCCGATTTGCTCGCCGTCGCGCGCGGCCATTCTCACCGGACTCGCGCCCGCGCGGCTGCAGCTCACGACCTTTCTGCCCGGCCGGCCCGATGCGCCGGCGCAGAAATTATTGCACCCGAAAATTAACCAGCAGTTGCCGCTCGAACACACCACGCTCGCCGAGGCCTTGAAGAAAGAAGGCTACGCCACGGCCTGCGTGGGCAAGTGGCATCTCGGCGGCAAAGGGTTTCAACCGGCGGACCAGGGATTTGACTTCATCCACACGGGCCGCGAGCGAACCACGCCCGACGAAACCGAAGGCGGCAAAGGCGAATACAACCTCACGCGCGCGGCCATGAGTTTCATCGAGACCAATCGCGCGCGCTCCTTCTTCCTCTACCTGCCGCACAACACGCCGCACATCGCCTACTCGGCGAAGACCAATCTCGTCGCGAAAAACGCCGCCGCCTTCGAGCCGGTGTATGCCGCGGTGATTGAAACCCTGGACGACACCGTGGGCCTCCTGCTCGCCAAACTCGACGCCCTCGGCCTGCGCTCGAACACGCTCGTCATCTTCACCAGCGACAACGGCGGGCTGCACCTGCCGGAAGGCGGACACCCGCGCATCACGGACAATGCGCCGTTCCGCGCCGGCAAAGGCTTTCTCTACGAGGGCGGCCTGCGCGTGCCGCTGATCGCGCGCTGGCCGGGCCGCCTTCCGGCGGGCCGCGTGACGGATGCGCCAGTCATCAACACGGACTGGCTGCCCACGCTGCTAGAATTGGCGGGCGCAACGCCGCTGAAGAATCTCGACGGCGAAAGTTTCTCCGCGCTGCTGACGGGCGGCGCGGCGCGGGCGCGGAAATTGTTCTGGCACTTTCCGCATTACACGAACCAAGGCGGACGCCCCGGCGGCGCAGTGCGCGATGGGGATTGGAAATTCATCGGGCACTACGACACCGGCGCCTCGGGTGCGGAACTTTACAACCTGGCCCGAGATCCCGGCGAGACCACCAACTTGGCCGCGCACGAGACCAAGCGCACGGCGGACATGCGGAGCGCGCTGACAAAATGGACCGAGGACGTGGGCGCGCAGACCAACGCGCCGAATCCGAATTTCCAGCCTGCGCTCTGGAAAAATCTCTACGAGGAATTTGATCCGACGCGCTTCTCGCCGATCAACGCCACGCCCGCCGAACACGCCCGCGCGCTCGCCTGGCGGCGGCAGATGAACGCGGTGCTGCTGAAGAACTGAGCGCCGGCGTAGTGGGGCAGCCGGGACGGCTGCCCCGCTCATTCACAGCGCAAAAAAATCCAGCCCCGCCTCGCGGCGATGCTGGATTTGAATCTGTCTGGACGCAGCGATTACTTCTTCAGCGCATCCTTGGTGGCGTCGCCAGCGGACTTTGCGGCATCGCCCGCAGCCTTGGCGGCGTCACCGGCGGCGTCTTTGGCGTCCTTGGCGGCCGCGTCAATTTTTTCGCCGGCGGTCTTTTCGCCGCAACCGGCGAGGACGGCAACGAAGGCAACCAGGGCGAGGCTCAACAGTTTTTTCATAATGAGTTTGTTGGCGAGTTTGTCCCCTGGCCGCTCATGTCACACTGCACTCACAGCAGACGTTTTGCAGGCCGCGCCTTCCGTTTTCACCGACCGTTTTCACAATCACAGTTGAAACTTCGGGCACCCGGAGCGGGTAAGGGAACGCTCTCGTTGGCCGCAATCTGACGAATGGCCTCCGCGATGCCAAGCGGGAAAACACGGGGGAAAATGCGGAGCGCGGCTCTCCAGAGCCGCGCTCCGTCGCATCAGGAATCACCGCGCGTGCTGGGGCAGCTTGACCAGAATCATCTCCACCGTTCGCTCGATGGAACCGAGATTTTCCCGCACCACGGTCTGCGCATTCGCGCCAACTTGGACGGCGCGCGCCGGATCGCCGAGCAACTCCGCGCACGCGCGCTCCAGTTCCGCCGCGTCGCGCACCTGCAACGCGCCGCCGCGTTCGACGAGCAGTTTCGCGATGGCGGCAAAGTTCTGCATGTTCGGGCCGAAGACCATCGGCTTGCCCTTCGCGCCCGGCTCAATGGGGTTCTGCCCGCCGTCCGCCGTAAGACTCTTGCCGACGAAGACCAGCGCGGCGTGATCGTAGAAGTAGCGCAGCTCGCCGGTGGTGTTGACCAGGAGCGCGTCCACTTCGCCCGGCGCGCGCTGCGTGTGCGGCGTGATCTCGTTGCGGTAGGCAAACTTCACGCCTGCGGTCTCCAACTCCCGGCCCGCCTCGCGCCCGCGCTCGTGATGACGCGGCACGACGATGAGAAACAATTTCGGAAACCGCACGCGCAGCCGCAGGAAAACTTCGCCGAGAATTTTCTCTTCGCCGGCATGGGTGCTGCCGGCCACGAGCAGTTGCGCGTCGGGCGCAACGCCGAGCTGCGCGAGCAGGCGGGGCACGTCAATCAGCCGCTTTTCGATCACCGTGGCGGCGTCGAACTTCATGTTGCCCACGATCTGAATGCGATCTTCGCGACAGCCAATTTCCTCGAGCCGCTTCGCGTCCGCTTCGTTCTGGCAGCCCACGCCCGCGAGCGAGCGAAAGACCGGGCGGAACAAGAAGCCCATCTTCTTGTAGCGCGGGAAGGAGCGGTCCGAGATGCGGGCGTTGACGAGAAAGACCGGCGTGCCGAGATCGCGCGCGCGCCAAAGAAAGTTCGGCCAGATTTCCGCCTCCATCAGGACCACGGCCTCGGGACTGATCATGCGGAAGGCGCGGCGCACCACGCGCCAGGTGTCCACGGGATAATAAATTTTCGAGATGTGCGTCGGCAGCATCTTTTGCAACGTGGCCATGCCGGTCGAAGTGGTGGTCGAGACCACGATTTTCAAGTTCGGCGCGCGCGGCTCCAGCGCCTTGATGAGCTGCGTGCAGACGTTGACCTCGCCCACGCTGACCGCATGGAGCCAGATGATGTCGCGGTTGGTGATGGCCTGTTTGAACCGCGCGTCATAGCGCGCGAAGCGCTGGCCGAAGCCCGCCTGCCAGCCGCCGCGCCGCCACATTTTCAAAAAATAAAACGGCGCACTGAGCACGAAAAAAATGTGGAAGCCCACGTTGTAAAGAAACCGAATCACCGGCGCGTGATTACCCGCTCGCCGTGCCGCTGGCGAGCAGAACGATGCGAACGGCGGGAAATCAGGGGCGAGATGGTGAATCACGAATGACGAATGGAGCGGGAGCGCGCTCGCGCAACGGGGCAGCCGTCTCGGCTGCCTTAGTCCGCTGGCCGTGCCGGCTGGTGGTTCTTCGTCCGTGGAAGCGCGCGGCGATTTTTACCGCAGAGACGCAGAGAGAAAAAAAACTTACCGATGCGGAACCAACATGAGTGCTGCGCGGCTGAACTCCTCCGCCCATTCCCCTCTGCGCCTCTGCGATAAAAAGAAAATCCTCACCCAGCCAAACCACGGATTGATCCCGAAAGGTGGCAAGTTCCATTCGTCATTCGTCAATCCCTCCCCACCCCGCCGTTGTCCGTCCCCCTTCATTACTCTGGCGCGCATGAAGGACTTGCGAGAGAACAGCGCGGTGCAAATCCGCTTCCTGCTCGGCCCCGCCGGCACCGGGAAAACTTTCCGGTGCCTGGAGGAAATCCGCGCGGAGCTGAAGCGCGCTCCGGCCGGGCCGCCGCTGCTCTTCCTCGCGCCCAAGCAGGCCACGTTTCAGATCGAGCGCCAGTTGCTCGCGGATGATTCGCTCCCCGGCTACGCGCGTTTGCAAATCCTTCCGTTCGACCGGCTCGCCGAGTTTGTGATGGAAAATCTCGGCGCGCCGCTGCTGGAAATTCTCAGCGAAGAAGGCCGCGTGATGGTCCTGCGCGCGCTGCTCGCGGAGCGGCACGGCGAGCTGCGGCTGTTCCGTTCCACCGCACGCCTGCCCGGCTTCGCGCGGCAACTGAGCGCGCTGCTCCGCGAGTTGCAGCAGCAGCGGCTTTCCTCCGAGGCGTTGATTCAACTCTCCCAAGACGCCCGCGCGTCCGGCGCGCTGCGCGACAAGCTGCACGATGTGGCGCTGCTGCTCCGCGCCTATCGCGACTGGCTCGCGGAGAACAGCCTGCACGACGCGGAGGAATCGTTGGAAGCGGCGGCAGAAACTTTGCGCGAGACCCGCCCTGGGAGCGCCGGCTTCCAGCCGGCGCGTTCAGCAACGAGCCGGCAAGATGCCGGCGCTCCCAGGATCGCGGGCGGCCTTCATCTCTGGCTCGACGGTTTTGCCGAGATGACGCCGCAGGAATTGAATCTTCTCGCCGCCTTCGTCCCGCTCTGCGAGCGCGCCACGCTCGCCTTCTGCCTCGAAGCCGAGCCGCTGGAAACCGACGGCGGCTCCTGGCTCTCGCTCTGGACCGTGGTGGCGCAAACTTTCCGCCGCTGCCGCGCCGCGCTCGCCGCTGTCCCCGGTGCGGATGTGACCGTGGAAGTTTTGCCGCGCGGCGGCGCACACGGACGGTTCGCGTCGAGTCCTGCTCTGGCAAAGTTGGAAGCGGGTTGGGGGAATTCAGAAGAAAGAATTCCGAATGCGGAAACTGAAAGTGCGTCCGGCAATCCCCAATCCCCAATCCCCAATCCTCAATCCTCAATTTTCCCTGCCGCCGCTCCGCTCCGCCTCATCCACTGCGCCAACCCCGAATCCGAAGCCGTGTTCGCCGCGCGCGAAATTCTCCGCCTCGTCCGCGATCACGGCGCGCGCTTTCGCGACTGCGCGGTCCTGCTCCGCACGCTCGACGGCTATCATCACACGCTGCGCCGCGTGTTCACGCGCTACGAAATCCCCTGCTTCCTCGACCGCCGCGAATCCGTGGCGCACCACCCGCTCGCCGAGTTGACGCGCTTCGCATTGCGCACCACCGCGTTCGGCTGGCGGCACGAGGACTGGTTCGGCGCTTTGAAAACGGGACTCGTCTCGCGCGATGAATCCGCGCTCGATGCGCTGGAGAACGAAGCCCTTAAACACGGCTGGGACGGCGCGCAATGGACGCAACCGTTGCCCGTGAACGGCGCGCCGGTCTCCGACCCGGCTCGTTCAACAAGGGATCAACTCGCCGGGGCGGAGACCGGCGCGCCGTTCACGGGCAACGGTTGCGTCCATTGCGCGCCGTCCCAGCCGTGTTTAAGGGCTTCGTTCTCCAGCGCATCGAGCGCGGATTCATCGCG
>JANOAY010000786.1:0-1871 GCA_031411375.1 Pedosphaera sp.
CGCTGAGGACAGCGACGCCCTACCCGCGCTTAATCAGGCCGGGACGCCTGACGCCACCGCGCGATTCCCGGGCTGCGCTTGCGGAGTTGGCGCAACGAACCGCGCCCGTTGAATCACCTCGTGAACAAATCGCAGTTTCTCCAAAGCCGGCGGCGGCACCACGAACGGATACAAATCCGGCAAGCCCATCCCGCGATTGATGGCGTTCAACGCCACGGTGAACGGATGCCACCGCTGCCACATCTCGTCGAAATTATTTTCCGACTTGGATGGAGCCGAACTGTCCAGCCGCAGTCCATACGCGGCGGCGGTCTCCATCGTGTCGAAGAGATGCAGGTAGTGCGCCCACGTCTCCGCCCAATCTTCCCACGGATGCGAACTGGCGTAGGCCGTCACGGTGCGCGTCGTCCAGTCGGCGGCGGGACCATAGGCGTAATAGCTTTGCAGCGCGCTGCCGTAATCCGCCGTCTCGTCGCCGAACAATTTGCGAAAGCGATGAATCTCGGTCGAACCCGAGATCAAATGATCCCAGTAGTAGTGACCCAGCTCGTGCCGGAGATGGCCGATCAAAGTGCGGTACGGTTCGCGGAAATTCAGGCGGCGGCGTTCGCGCTCGTCGTCGTCCGCCTCGGCGATGTTCAACGTGACCACGCCCCAATCGTGTCCCGTCATCACCTGGCCTTCCTCCGGTGTGTCCGCGAGAAAACGAAAACGCAGCGGCGGTTTGCCCGAAGTTTGATCCGCGTTGGTGGGCAGGCCGAGCCGCAGCAAGGTGTAAAGACAACGGCGCTTCGCCAGTTCCAGTTTGCGCCAGCGGTCGAGATTTCCCGGCATGGACAGGTCGGGAATCATTTCCGTCATGCGGCAGGCCAGGCAGAGCGGGTCGGCTTCGTCGGCGGGCGTCATCCAGTTGCAGACCTGATGCTGCACGCCGTTCTCGCAGCCGCGATACACGCGCGCCGAGCCGCCGATGCCGGTGAAAAATCCTGCGCGCCCGGCCGGACGCAACGAGGCCAGCGTCACTTGGTCGGGCAGGAAACCAAGCTGCGCGCCGCACTGAAGACAGAGACAGTTCTGAAAGAAAACTGTGTTGCCACAGACACCACACCGAAAGGGTTTCATAAAAAAGCTGATCAACGGACACGCGGCCGGAGCGCCAGCCAGACGGATATTCCAGCACGCGCGCCGTTGATCAAAGTCTGGGTCCAGGAAGTTTTCTGCCCGCTGCCGTTGAAAAAGAGACGGCGCAGCGCCGAACCCGAGGTGAAAAACGCCGCGCCGGCCGAGGCGAGGGAGCCGAGGGCGTTCGCGTCGCCCGTGAGTCCGCTGATGAACTCCGTCGCTTCTTGGCGCAGGGCGAGACACTCGCGCCCGAGTTCGGCGCGGTTGATTTCGCTCTCCACGACCAGCAATTCCTTGCGGGCCATGAGCGGCGTCATTTGAGCATTTGTTCCACGCATGTGCGGTCCTTTCTCAGTTGTTCCAAAGTGGCGGGCAGTGTTTCCCAATCGCGGAAAAGGCCGCGCAGTTTCGCGAAGACGGCGACTCCAGCCACGGCGTAGAGCGCCGTCAATCCGAGCAGGACGCCCAGCGGCGACTGCGCCCAAAACAACACGACCACCGCCGCCGACAGCGCAAGCGCCGCGAGCAAACCCAGCACAGCCAGGCCGAGCGCGAGCAGCAAAGCGAGCAGCAGGCGGTCGCGTTCCTCCTGCATTTCCACAGTCAGGAGTTCGAGGCGGTTCTCCGCGATGGCGAGCAGACGCACGCCCACGCGCTTCGAGGAGTCGGTGATCTGGCCGAGGCTGGCGTGGGTGGTGGAGTTCATAAATTTTTTGCGCGCAACGAGACGCGAAGAGGTGGGTTTTGTC
>JANOAY010000787.1:0-3052 GCA_031411375.1 Pedosphaera sp.
ACTACACGGTGGTGTGGGTGGTGAGGGTAAAGTGAGCGGAGCGGTGGAACGCCGGTCTCCGACCCGGCGCGTGGGTTGCATCGCAACACCGTTGTGATGGTGAAACTGGCCGCGCTGCGACCAAGCCGGTCTGCGTAGGAGACGAGGTAACAAGTCTCTAACTGAGTTTTCCTCGGAGAAGTTGGAGACTCCTCACGTCGTCACCTACAGATTCAGGAGTGTCCGACTGCTCGCAGCGCGAAGAGTCCCACCTCGGGCCGGGTCGGAGACCGGCGCTCCACACTGCGTCACTGCCAAATCGTCCGTGCGGTTGCGTTCGACGGCGTTGTCAGTATTCTCCCGGCCATGCCGTTTCGATTTGTTGGGCTGTGGGTGGTGCTGGCGTTGTTCTTCTTCGCCGGCTGTGCCACGCGCCAATCTTCGGAGCCTCAGAATGCCGACGGCGCTTCCGCCAAAGCGCAGGCCGCTCCCGACAGCCCCGCGCAGCAGGAGAAACGCGCCGAAGCCCACGCGCATTACGTCGCCGGACTCAGCCATGAGTTGAACCGCGATCTCGACAAGGCGCTGGCCGAGTACGAGAAAGCCCTCGACGGCGACCCACGCAACGAAGACCTCGCGGTAGAACTCTCGCGGCGCTACGTGCAGCGGAAGGAGTTCGACAAGGCCGTGGCGGTGTTGAAAAAAGCGGCGGAGGAATCGGACGCCTCGGGCCTGATGTTTGCCCGGCTCTCGCTCGTGCAACTCCAGAAAGGCGACACCAACGCGGCGATAGACGCCAGCCGCGCCGCCATCAAACGCGCGCCGTCCTCGATGGCGGGTTACCAAAGTTTGTTTCACCTGCACCGCTCGCTCGGCCAGACCAACGAGGCGCGCAAAGTCATCGAGCAGGCGGCGAAGCAGCCGAAGCCCGACGCGCCCTTCCTCATTGATCTCGCGCAGCTTTATCTCGCCGTGGAGGTGGAGAATGTTCGCCTGACGAATTCACCGGGCCGGGTGCGCGCGAAGGAACTGCTCATCCGCGCGAGCGGCCTGGAGAACACACACCTGCTTTCGCTCCAGCGGCTCGCGCAGGGCTTCCTGTTCACCGGCGAATCCAAGCGCGCGGCGGAGACGTACGTGAAGATGCTGGCGCAGGACTCGGAACTGATGGGCGTGCGCGAGGCGCTGGCCGAGCTGTACCTGCGCGACAACAATCCCCAGGGCGCGGCGGAGCAGTTGAAAGAAATCATCCGCGACTCGCCGACGAATCCGCAGGCGTATTATTTTCTCGGCGCGATTGCCTACGAGGAAAAGAAGTTCGAGGAGGCGCTGGAGAATTATCGCAAGGCGCTGCTGCTCGGTCTCGATACGCAGCAGATTTATTTCGACATCGCCAGCGCGCAGCTCGCGCAGCAAAAGCCGCGCGAGGCGCTCGACACGTTGCAGAAAGCGCGGCGGCGCTACCGCCAGAGCTTCGTGGGCGAGTTCTACACCGCGCTGTGCTACATGCGGCTGAAAGAGTACACGAACGCGCTCGAACACTTCACTTCCGCCGAAATCATCGCCAAAAGCACGGAGACCAACCGGCTCACGCACGGATTTTATTTTGAACTCGGCTCGGCCCACGAGCGCGCGGGAAAAATTCCCGAGTCGGAGAAATACTTCGAGCAATGCCTGGGCCTGTCGCCCGACTTTCCGCCCGCGCTGAATTACCTCGGCTACATGTGGGCCGAACGCGGCACGAATCTCGTCCGCGCGCGCGACATGATTGAACGCGCGCTGAAGGCCGACCCGACGAACGCCGCCTATCTCGACAGCCTCGGCTGGGTGCTCTTCAAGCAGGGTGATGCAAAGGCCGCGCTGGAGCCGATTCGCAAGGCCGTGGAGTTGAACGAGGAGCCGGACGCCACGCTTTACGATCACTTGGGCGACATTTACGCCGCATTAAACCAGCGAGAGAAAGCGCGCGAGGCGTGGCGCAAGGCGCTGGAGATCGAGCCGAGCAAGACCATCGAGCAGAAACTCAAGGAGCCGGACCCGCCGCCGGGATCGAGTTCCCGCAAATGATGCCGCATCAATTCCAAAAGCACTACACGCTGAACGAAGCCCGCGCGCTTCTGCCGCAGGTGCGCGGCTGGCTCGGGCAGATGCAGGCCACGCGCGAGCGCCTGAAGATTGTCGAAGATCGCATTTCGCACCTGCTCGCCAGCGGCTCGGACGCCGCCGGCGGTTCCTCCGTGAACGAGCAGATCAAGCTGCTCGCCAGCTTGCAAGACGTGGCGCAGGAGTTCAGCCGCCGGGAAATTCAAATCAAAGATGTGAGCCGCGGCCTGCTGGATTTTCCCGCCCTCATCGGCGGGCGGGAAGTGTTCCTCTGCTGGGAGCAGGACGAGGAGGACATCGAGCACTGGCACGAGCTGGACGGTGGTTACGCCGCACGTGAGCGGTTGTAGGGCGGAGCGCCCTGCCCTTCGCCAGATTGATTCTCTATGCAGTGGCGTTGAACCACGCGCGCAGTTTCTCCAAGGCCCGCGCGCGATGACTGAAACGGTTCTTCACTTCATCACCCAGTTCGGCGAACGACTGGTTGAACCCGTCCGGGATGAAAAAAGGATCGTAGCCAAAGCCTTTCGCGCCCCCGGGGACGAAGGCGATACGGCCTTCACACGCGCCATCGAACAGCTCTGTCCGCCACTCACGCTCGTCCGCCGCGCACACGGGTGAAGCCGTGGCCGGCCCCTCGTGAACTAAGGGCGTGAGCGCGATCACACAGCGGAAGCGCGCGGTGCGCTTCCCTTCCGGCACATCGCGCAGCAGGCGCATTAGTTTTGCGTTGTTCTCCGCGTCGGGCGAATTGCCCTCCGCACCGGTGTCGAGCGCGGCGAAGCGGGCGGAGTGAACGCCGGGCGCGCCGAGGAGCGCGTCCACTTCGAGGCCGGAGTCGTCGGCGAGAACAAACTTTGAACCTTGAACTTTGAACTCTGAACTTTGAACGGACAGCCAGCGGGCGAGTTCGACCGCCTTCTTCGTCGAGTTGCCGGCGAAGGTGTTCGCGTCCTCGATGGCCGCAGGG
>JANOAY010000788.1:0-3378 GCA_031411375.1 Pedosphaera sp.
TCACGGTCTCGAACGCGGGCGGCACCTTGCACGGCGGGAGCGCGGATTTTTCCGCCGCGTTTGCGTTCACAAATCCGGCGGGCGCGGACTTCTCATTCGAGGCGCGCGTGCGCGATTTGAATTTTCACTCGATGATGAACCACCTCTATACGCCCACGAACCAGCTCGAAGGCACGTTGAACGGTTCGCTCGTCGTCACGCGCGCGAACACGGGCGACGCCCGCAGTTGGTTCGGCCACGGCGCGATGACGTTGCAGGACGGATTGATCTGGGACGTGCCGGCGCTCGGGTTGTTCTCGCCGATTCTGAACACGTTCAAGACCGGCGCGGGCAACAGCAAGGCGCGCGAGGTGACGGGATCATTCATCATCACGAACAGCGTGGTGCTGACGGATGACCTGGTGATTCACGCCTCGGGGATGCGGTTGAACTACGAGGGCACGATTGATTTCGACACGCGCATCAACGGACGGATGGAGGCGCAACTCTTGCGCGACGTGCCGGGGCTGGGCGTGATCGTGACCACCGTATTCACGCCGCTCACGAAGCTCTTTGAATACAAAGTCGGCGGCACGCTCGCGAAGCCGAAGTCCGAGCCGCTGTACATCCCGAAGATCATGATGATGCCCTTCCACCCCATCCGCACGATGCGCGAGCTGCTGGGCGAGGATAAGGACGAGCCGCTGCCGAGGGGGCCGTGAGCGGGGATTTTTTGCCGCCCGTTTTTGGATCCTGAAAGGATTCGGATAATCCAGCCCAGCGTTGCGCCGCTCAGGCGCTACGCTGGGTGTGGTGCATGATGGGACTTCAACCTTGAAAGGGTTGAATCAGATGGAGACGCGGCTTTGATAAAACCCTTTCAGGGTTGGGAAAAAATTTAAAAATCGTGACCCCGGGTAACGCCTCGGTGGCGCAACCCTGGGCTGAATTATTCCAATCCTTTCAGGATTGAAAACGCGCGTGTCGGCCTACACCCCGAGCATGAGCCGCACGTCTTCCGTGAGAATCTTTTTCAAGTTCGGCCAGTCCGCCTCGTTCATGTCGTGGAAGGCGCGCAGGTAGAGGCCGACGACTTCCGGCGTGTTCTTGCCGAGCAGCAGCTCCACTGCGGCGTGCAAATCCTTGTCGTCCACCGTCGCGGGCAGCGTCTCGACCACGCCGTTCTGATGCGGGATGTGGAGCGCGGTAAGAAAATCAATGAGCAGCGGCTGCTGGTTCTTCACGAGCCAGCCGCTGATGACGTTGCCGGCGACGACTTGCAGATCGGTGCGACGCAACGCCTCGGCCATCATGCGGAAACGCTCGGCCTTGGTTCGCTGCTCCAGAAAAATCGGGCGGACTTTTTTCGCCATGGCCACGTTCGCGAGCGCGACGCGGTAGAGGTCTTTGTCGGTGGCGTGGACTTCCTCGACGATGCGCACCGCGAGGGCGGGCGACATCTCTGCAAACATTTGATTGGCGGTCATGCGGGCGCTCTTGTACGGCGCACACGCCATGGGGGCAAATGATTTGGAGGTGCGGCGCAGGAGGTGGGACTCGTCGCGCTGCGACGAGTGGCGCCGTGCAGAGCGGCGCAACGAATGGAACGATGATGCTCGCTAGCCGATACGCGCCGCCCCGCTCTGCGCGGGGCTGGTTTTGTCGCAGCGCGACAAAACCCACCACCACCGCCCAGGAGATTGACAACACCGCGCCCGTCCCACGACAACAGGCGGACTTATGGCCCAACTCGACAATCAAATCGCCGTCGTCACCGGCGCCGGGCGCGGCATCGGCCGCGCCATTGCGCTGAAATTCGCCGCTGAAGGCGCGAACGTCGTCTGCGTCTCGCGCACCGTGGAGAACTCCGAAAAGGTCGCCGCCGAGGTGCGCGCGCTCGGGCGGCAGGCCTGGGCCTTCGCCGTGGATGTCGCGGACTCGAAGAGCGTGTCCGAGACGGCGGAGAAAATTGTCGCCGCCGCCGGCCGCGTGGACATACTCGTGAACAACGCGGGCGTGACGCGCGACGGCCTGCTCATGCGGATGAGCGACGACGATTGGGACACGGTGTTGAACACGAATCTCAAGGGCGCGTTCTCCTTCACGAAGGCTTTCACGCGCGGATTTTTGAAACAGCGTTCCGGTCGCATCATCAACGTCGCCTCGATCATCGGACTCATCGGCAACGCGGGGCAGGCGAACTACGCGGCGAGCAAGGCGGCGCTCATCGGCTTCACGAAGTCCGTGGCGCGCGAGTTCGGCTCGCGCGGCGTCACGGCCAATGCGCTCGCGCCCGGCTTCATCGAGACGGACATGACGGCGGTGCTGAACGAGGACATTCGCAAGGCGCTGCTCGACAAGATTCCGCTCGCCTCCTTCGGCCAGGCCGAGGATGTCGCGAACGCCGCGCTCTTTCTCGCCGGGCCGTCCGGCCGCTACATCACCGGGCAGGTGCTGGTGGTGGATGGCGGGATGGTGATGTGAAAAACGGCCGGCAGAAGCCGGTCGTTGGGTCATGGGGCAGTTTGGAGCTCCGAGCATTGTTCGGCACGAATGGAATGAATCCCGCCCCTGCCGAGCAATGCTCGGCGCTCCATCCACCCGGCCGCGGTCATCAGGCCGTGGCCGCCGATGCGTCAGAACGAATATGTCACGCCCGCCGAGAAGAACGCCGTGCGCGTCAGATCGAGTTGAATCTTCTGGCCGTTGGCCGAGGCCTCGTAAGTGCCGGCCAGACCAAGATACTGGCCGTTCACGAACACGCCCCAGTCGTCGTTGATTTTGCAGTGGATGGTTCCGCTCAGGTAGCCGCCGAAAAGCACGTCCGTGTTGTGACCGCGACCGCTCTGAGGGGTGGTGGTGTTCTCGATGGTCACGGTCTCGTTGAACTGGTAACGGCCCTCGATGACGCCGGCCGCGAAACCGGCGCTCAGGGAAATGGTCCAACGCTCATCCAGCGGCAGATCGAGATACGGGCCGGCGCGGAAGCTGAACAGGTCGCCGTCGAAATCCCGATTGCCGCGCACGGTCGTGCCATCGGCCGAAGTTTCAAACCGGCGATCCGGGCTGGAGTCAATTTGCGGCCCCGGGCCTTCAAACGTGCCGGCATGGCCGGGCGGCGGCACCGGATTGAGGCCGCCCAGATCGAAGGCGTCAATGAGTGTGACTGTGCCGCCCCGCAACGTGCGGTGATCGCGGATTTCAATGTCCGTCCAGCCAAAGGCGCCTTCCACGCCCCAGGCCCATTTACCGCTTTTGGCCCGGCCCAGTTCGCGATCCCAGGTCAGTTCAAAGCCGTGCTGCGGGTCGTCATCGTGCGTGCTGCTGTCGATGCGGCGGCTCGTGGTGCTCTTCATCTCGATGGTGTCATTGGCCTTGATCTGGCTGGCGTCATCGTAA
>JANOAY010000789.1:0-7270 GCA_031411375.1 Pedosphaera sp.
GGTTCGGTTGGCAACATTTGGGCGCGCGGGGTTATGTAGCACGCAGAAAACGGACGGGCAAAAGATAATCTCTTGGCACACCGGGACGGCCTTTCTACCGTCTGCGCAACGACCATTCATGCACCCGGCACTGCCAGCAAAATTCCGCGCCTGGGCCGACACGGCGCTGAGTTTCATTTATCCCGACGAATGCCAGTTGTGCCACGCCGAGCGCGCGACCCGGGGACAGGGTTACGTCGGTGAAAACTGCCGCGCCGAAGTGCGCTGGATTAAAGCGCCGTATTGCGAACGCTGCGGTCTGCCCTTCGCGGGTGAAATCACCGGCGAGTTTGAATGCACGAACTGCCGCGAGATGGAACTGCACTTCGCCAGCGCGCGCTCGGCCGTCGTCGCGCGCGGACAGGTGCTGGAGGCCGTGCATCACTACAAATACGACCGGCACATGTGGTTCGAGGATTTTCTGGTGGAACTGCTCGTGCCGCGCGCGCGCCCGTGGTTTCTCCAGCACGCCACGGATGCGCTGGTGCCCGTGCCGCTCTTCTCCGTGCGCCAGCTCGAGCGCGGATTCAATCAGGCGGAACGTCTCGCGAAACGATTGGGCGACGCCGTGTCCGTCCCCGTCCGCACCGATCTGCTCAAGCGCGTCCAACCCACGCCCAGCCAGACGCGCCTCTCCCGCAGCGAGCGTGCGGACAACATGCGCCAGGCCTTTGCATTGCGAAAACCGGAGAAGCTGAACGACGGCAGCTACGTGCTCATTGACGACGTGTTCACCACCGGCGCGACCACGAGCGCGTGCGCAAAACTCTTGCTGAAGGCGGGAGCCAAACGCGTCGCCGTGTGGACGGTGGCACGGGCGGAGTTTCAGTGAAAAATCAAAACAGCCCGGGCTGACGATGAGATGGCGTCCCATTTTGAAATTGCTACCGACGGGAGACTGAAAAGTCTCCCAACCTGCCAGCTGGAAAGCCGGCGCTACGTAACGCCGGCTTTCCAGCCGGCAGGTAACGACACATTCCTGTGTCGTGTTCCGGACATCGCAATGGCGCGGCGCCGGGAAATCCTGATTGCACCGGCGGGAAATTACGTGTCTAGTCCGCACCGCGTCGGAACGTAGCTCAGCCTGGCTAGAGCGCGTGGTTTGGGTCCACGAAGTCGCAGGTTCGAATCCTGTCGTTCCGACCACTTTTTTTGCCGTTTTCGAGAGCCAACGGCGTAGAACCTGTCGTCGCTGACAGCCCGGCGACGGAACGCGCAGCGAAGGCGTTGGAGGCGGTCGCCGCGTCACTCGCGACGATTGCCAGCGTCTTGCAGGGCGGAAACGATTTTCTTAACACGTCTAAAGCATCCCGCCCCATCGCGCCCAGCCCGGCTGTTGTCCCCGCGTCGTCCCTGTCGTTCGCCGATCTGGTCGGTGATTTTGATTTCGGGATTTTCCATGAGTTTGAAAAGAGGTCAGGCCGGTTCGATTTGAACCGGCCCGATTGATTACTTCTTCACCGCCTTCTTCGCCGGGGCTTTCTTGAGCCCAGCGGGACGCGGCGGCTCAATCAAACCATTCGGGTCGCCAGCTTCCGGCGATTCCGCTTCCGGCTCCGGCGCGGGATGCAAATCCGCCGTCACGCCCGTCGCTTCGCAATGCGGGCGAACAAATCCAAAACCGCCAAATGCAGCGCGGATTTGTTGCCCTGATTGTCAATCTAACGGAGGTTGGAACGTGCGGACTCAAATTTTTGATTCTTCATGCGCCGGAATCAGTATCAATAAAAACGATGCTTTCAATCACTGAATCGGTTTTTCCGATTCTGCGCGGTGCCAAGCCGCCTGGGCGAATCACTGCGGGCTGGAATCAGGCCCGCTTCAGTCGGGAGCGGAGGGATTTTTCGGCGGCGGTGAGTTCGGGGAAAACGTCCAAATCTTCCGCTGAGGCCAGCGCGCGCGCCAGCCCGTCGAACGAAAGCACACGCTCGCCGTCCGCGAGCAGCGCGGTCGCGATGATGAAAATGTCGAACGTCCCCAGCGTCGCCTTGCGGCTGTAGCGCGCCATGAGCGCGAAAGCCCTCTCTTCCAGCTTCGCCTCATTCAATTCAGGGAACAGCAGCTTCGTCCCCACGTCGCCCGCAAGAGCCTGCCACTCCGCCGGCTGCTTTTGCCCCGTGACGCGCGAGAACACGTTCCGCGTCTCCCACCACACCAGCCGCGATACGAGCAGCGGTTGCGTCTGCCGCCGCATGAAACGATCCACGGTCGCGCGCCGCGCCTTCGCCTCCGCGTCGCCCGGCGCGACGTAGAGCGCAGTCAGCCAGTTTGAATCCGCGCAGTTCACGCCCCACGCTCACGGCTCCGGCGGCGGATGGCGTCGCCCGCCTTGTAACTGTGCTTCGCCCCGCGCGGCGCGGCGTCCAAGTGCGCGCCCCAGTCCACGGTGCGCGGCAGGCCGGACTCAATTCGCTTGATGATCCAGTCGGTGAGGTTTGGTTTCGCGAACGCCCGCACGCGGCGGTCAAGTTCGTCCGGAAGGCGAACGGTGAGCATTTTTGACATACACACTGTCATACAGCCCGGTAGCCAATGGATAAAGGCGAATTTGCATGTTGGTATTGGGGAAGATGGATTTAACGCTTTCGCGGGGAAAGCGGTTTTCGTCCGCCGGAAAGGGGGAGCGCGAGGGGGAAAGTAAAACGCCGGGCTGCAATGAGAGCAGCCCGGCGTTTGGACGACTTCCGCCATCCCCGACCGTCAGGGCGCTCGGGTCGCATCCCTGCGTTGCCCTATCCTCCGCCGACGGCAGCCGGACGGTGCGCGCCGCCCCGCCGCACGCCGGAGTTTTGGTGCATAAGTGGTGCCCCCATCCCCCACACCTCGCGCGGAGGCCCGTTTTCATTGGCCAGAATCGTGGGGGGGGGGACGTGTTTTTATTATGGGGGCAGGCTCCGGAGGCTGCCCCCGGACGTGTTTTCACACCACTGCCCCCAAATTACACGGGCTTTTGCGGCTGTTTTCGCGTTCTGGGGCTTGGGGGACCACTTTTAACCACTTCATCAAAATTCAAAAACAATACGGTGTCGCCCTCCCGGTGCGCTCCCTCACCGGAATTTTTTCGGACGAAAACCGCTTTCCCCGCGAAAGCGTTAATCCCCGCTCGCAGCGCAGCGGAGAGCGGAACGGCGTCCGCGCAAAACAAAATGGCCCGGCTCAGTGGCATCCCGCCGCTGAACGTCCGCGCGCCGTGCGCCGCGTCGTAGGCACCCACGCCGGGGAGATGTTTGTAAGTGGAACGCCCCGACACGCAGAGATCTGCGATGGTTTTCATCAAGGATAGCCGTTTCCGGCTATGGTGGACACGATGGCCGCGCGCTCCAGCGGTGGGAGCGCGGCGAGCTTCGCGGTTAACCGTTTCACCTTTCGAGCGATGCGTGGACGGTCGGTGAAGTCCCGACCAAGAAACGCATAGTCATGCAGGGCTGTAGGGACCGGAAAGTTACACCAGAGCGTTTCTTCGCGAGGCCCGCCGCGCGTCCCGGCAACAAACTTCACCGTCCGCCACTTTGGAGCGGTCAAAAATCGTTCGTAGAGCGAGCTGGCATAGCCGGACACGATGGCCATGCACGGGAGCGCGTCGAGACGGCGCGGAAGCCGCGCGTGTTGCGGCGCGCCCTTGAACTCGCGGCGGTAGATGTCGCGCCTGTGCGCCAACCTGATGGTGAGCCGCGCGACCGAAGAGACGGAGGCTGGCGCGGGCTGCGAACTCTGGGCCGAACAGCAAGACAGCCAGGACCGGCGGCCGCAAACGGTCGGGGCCGCCAAGGGCTATGACAACCGGGAGTTCGTGAGTTTCTGCCGGCAGCACGGGCGCGCGCCCCATGTGGCCGCGCGTGCCGACCGGCAGGTGGAGTGCAGCGGGTGGAGGAAAGAGATCGGGGGCCTGCGGCGGGTGTGCCGGCACGACTGGATGGCGGGGACGGCGTCCCGTCTGGTGCGGATGGGCCGGCCTCGGCTCCGCCGGGCTAGCGCGCGCCCGGAGACGGGCGCGGGGTGGCGCGCGGCCCGTGCAAAAGCGCCCCGGCCAGAACAAAAATGACGCGCCCAGCCGCGTGTGAAACGAAATCGAAGCAAAGCAAAATGAAGCCAAACTCCAATGATGGAGTTTTTCAAAGAGCTGGTAGAGCCAGCCTTCGTTCGTGTCCACGTAGGTGATGTCGGCCACCCAGACCGCGTCGCGTCGGCCGGCCGCACCATGTCGCGCAGGCGATTGGGCGCGATGGGTAGATCATGATTGCTGTCGGTGAGCTGCACCCGGAAGCGCCGTTTGGTCTGGCTCGCCATACGGTGGCCGCGCATCAGCCGCGCCACGCGATGGCGCGAACACTTTTGCCCGCGCCGCCCCAGCCACTGGCGGATGCGCGGACTGCCGTAGGTCTGGCGGCTCTCCTGATAGGCTTGTTCGATGAACGGCCAGAGCGTGGCATTGGCCTGGGCGCGTAGGCCCGGCGTCCGCGCCGCCCAAGCGTGATAGCCACTGCGCGACACGGCCAGCGCATCACACAACGCGGCGATGGAATGTTCTTCCTGCATGGCCTCGATCCTCACAAAACGCTCTCGCTCGGTGCCGAGATTATGCCCAAGGTTTTTTTAGAATGTCCTGCTATTCCTGCGTCCGGCGCAGCTCGCGTTGCAGGCGGCGGTTCTCGGGCTGGAGCGCCTCCAGCGTGGGCGCAACCGCGCTGGCCGGTCCTGGCTTGAACTGTTGTTTCCAGACTTTGAGGCTCGGCTCGCTGATCCCCAATTCGCCCGCGATCTGGCGGCCTGACTTCCCGCTGACCAGCCAGTGCTCTACCGCCTCGCGTTTGAAGGCTTTGTCATACCGCTGGGCTCTTGGTTTTGCTCTTGTCGTTCATGTGCTTGCTTCCCAGCTCACACACTCACCCAGCACCTGTCCACCAAATCGGGGCAAGGCCAGCATCGGACGGGCGCTGGCATCGCTTCGGCGGCGTGTGTGGATTCGTTCAAGTTTGCGACGGCAATGGCCATTGCGGTGGTTGACGCAAAATAGTCCGCCGTTCTGATGTCCAAAATTCGGGGACGGCCGGAAGTATTCCTACAAACCATGAGAACCAAACTATCGCTCCTCGCGCTCGCTTCGATTCTGGCCGGCCAGTTGTGCCTGGCCCAAGCCGCCGACCCGGTCAATGACTGGAAGCCCTGCCCCTCGAACCAGGTCGGCAAGCAGTATCCGCAATACAACTCGGAGGGCCGCGTGAAGTTCCGCATCGTCGCGCCGGAAGCCAAAAGCGTGGGCTGCACTTTTCGAGACGGCAGCGAGTTCAAGAAAGGCGAGGACGGTGCTTGGTATGGTCACACGCGGCCGCTGGATGAAGGTTTTCACTATTACGCCATCAAGATCGACGGAGCCGAGGTGCCCGATCCGAACAGCCGCTACTTCTACGGCTCCAGCCGCTGGGGCAGCGCGGTCGAGATTCCCGCGAAGGACGCGGACTTCTACGCGCTCAAGAACGTGCCACACGGACAGCTTCGCGAGGTCTATTACTTCTCCAAGTCCAGCGACAAGACGCGGCACATCTACGTTTACACGCCGCCTGATTACGACAAGGACACGGGCAAACGTTACCCGGTGCTCTATCTCCAGCATGGCGGTGGAGAAAATGAAACGGGCTGGGGCAGTCAGGGCCACGCCGGCTTGATCATGGACAATCTGATCGCCGAGGGCAAAGCGAGGCCCTTCATCATCGTGATGGAAAACGGTGGCGTAAGTGGTCCGCGCCCAACCAACGCGGCTCCGGCGGGCGCAGGCCCGGGCGGACGCGGCGCATTCAACTTCAGCGCGTTCGAGAAGGTGCTCACCGAAGACCTGATTCCATACATCGACGCCAACTTCCGCACGCTCACGGACCACCCGAATCGCGCGATGGCTGGGCTCTCGATGGGCGGCATGCAGACGCGCGCCATCGCGCCGGCGCATCTCGATAAGTTTTCGCACATCGGCGTGTTCAGCGGCGGCAGCATCGCCCCGACGAACATCACGGACATGGCGAAATTCAAGAAGGCGGTGAAGCTCGTGTTCATCAGCTACGGGAGCAGCGAGTTGGGCACCAATAGCGTCGGCGGCGCGCGTGGCGGCGATCCCAAGGAGAACACCGCGGCTCTGAAGGCTGCGGGCCTCAATGCCGTGTTTTACGAATCGCCCAAGACCGGGCACGAATGGCTCGCCTGGCGGCGGAGCCTGCGCGAGATCGCGCCGCTGTTGTTCAAGAATTGACCGTAACTTTCATCCATCGCATCCACTCAATCATCACGACACCATGAGAATTCCAATCACACTCCTGACCCTCGCGGTCGCTTCACTCTCGGCCCTGGCGGCGGATGTCACGGGCACCTGGAAAGCCGAGTTTGAGACGCAGCGCGGCTTGCAGAAATACACCTTCACGCTCAAGCAGGACGGCGCGACCGTCACCGGCAAGGCCAGCGTGGAAACGGCCGACCAGAAGCGCGACGCCGAGCTCAAGGACGGCAAGGTCGATGGCGACACCGTGACTTTTGTCGAGCCACTGAAAATCCAGGACAACGAGATCAACATCACCTACACGGGGAAAATCTCCGGCAACGAGATCAAGTTCACACGCAAGGTCGGCGACTTTGGTTCTTCCGAAGCCACGGCCAAGCGTGATGGCGGCGCGGCGCAACCTGCTGCCGGCCAGCGCGGCCCGGGCGGTCGCGGCGGTCGCGGATTCGGCGGCCCCATCGAATTGAAGCCGGATGACAAACCCGCCTTTCCGCCGGTGCCGGAAGGCTTCGACAAGGCGCGCGATGGCATCGCAAAGGGAAAGCTTGAGATGGTCGAGTACGACTCCAAGAGCGTCGGCAACAAACGCAAGGCGCTGGTCTATACGCCGCCCGGCTACTCGGCTGATGTGAAATATCCCGTGCTCTACCTGCTGCACGGCATCGGTGGCGACGAAGAGGAATGGCGTCGCGGCGGACAGCCAAACGTCATTCTCGACAATCTCATCGCGGACAAGAAATCCGTGCCCATGATCATCGTGATGCCCAACGGCCGCGCGCAGACGGATGACCGGCCCGGCCCCAACGCGATGGCGACTGCGCCTGCTTTCGGCAAATTCGACAAGGATCTGATCGGCGACCTCATCCCGTTCATCGAGGCGAAGTATTCCGTGATCAAGGAACGCGAGAGTCGCGCGCTGGCCGGACTTTCGATGGGCGGCGGCCAGTCGCTGAACTTCGGGCTGGGCAA
>JANOAY010000790.1:0-9340 GCA_031411375.1 Pedosphaera sp.
TTGCTTCTCCCAAAGTCTGCATCGCGCGCCGGCCAGCGAGGACATCATCATAAAAAATGACAACCTCCCACGGCTCTTCGAGGTTCAGGCGACGGGCATCTTCTTTTGAACCTTCGGCAATGTGATTGCTCGAATTCATGAGTGAATTCTCCCCCCCCCCCACAACTGTCCACCGACTCCGAGTGACATTGCGTCACCGCGTTCAGCAAAAAGTACGGAGGGTCACTTGGACGGCGAGGCGGGGTGTCGATGAAGCGTCCACGAAAAATCCAGGCCGGGCGTGACTTCGCTCAGCCGCTGAAAATTCACCGGCTTGACCATGAACCCCGCCGCGCCCAGCAGGGTGGCTTCCGCAATGTCCTTACTGTCAGTCGAACTGGTCAGCACGATGACGGGTATCGGGCGGGTCCGCGCCTCGGACTTGAGCCGGCGCAACACCTCCATGCCGTCCACCCGCGGCAGCTTGAGATCCAGCAGGACGAGTTGCGGACGATCTTCCGGCTTTCGATCCGCATACCGGCCGTTGCCGAACAGGAATTCAATCGCCTCGGCTCCGTCTCGTGCCACATGAATGGCATTGGCCAGCCGGGCGTGCCGCAAGGCCCGCAAGGCCATTTCAAGGTCACGGGAATTGTCCTCCACCAAAAGGATGTCCGTTCCCGCCGGCGACTCGGTCGCATCGAGGGCAATGGAGTCGCCCCCTTTGTCCATGTCCCGGAGCATCACGAACAGCGGCGTTTCCAGTGCCGTGGCCAGTTTCTCGAGGGTGGAGAGAGACAGGTTGCGACTGCCCCGCTCCACGTCCGTCACGTAGGTGCGGTTCAGCCCGGCCCGTGAAGCCAGTTCCTCCTGCGACAAACCGAGGACATGCCGTTGGAGTCGGACGGCCCGACCGAAGAGCGTTGAGATTTTTTTAGTCATCGTGCCGGCCGGTAGAGGCTCGGTTTCAAGTTTTCAAGAGTGCCCTGCTTCGAGCCACTATGAACTCGAACTTTCATATCAAAAAACATCGCGGTTTTCGCCCATCCGTCACCGACTCCGAATGACATGACGTCACCGCGTTCTGGAAAAGTTACGGAGGGCATCCAAGGCATTGGAGTCGCCCCCTTGGTCCATGTCCCGGAGACTCACGAATGGCGGCGTCTCCAGTGCCGTGGCCAGTTTCTCGAGAGTGGCGAGAGACAGGTTACGACTGCCCCGCTCTACGTCCGTCACGCAGGTGCGGTTCAGCCCAGCTCGCCAGGCCAGTTCTTCCTGCGATAAGTCGAGCGCATGGCGTCGCTCCTTGAGCGCCAGGCCGAGGAAAGTTGGAATTGTTTTATTCACTGAAACACCATTGAAACTCATCACTGAAGTAAAGCCGGACTGTGATTCTTCGTTGATGTGTAATCTATCTCACCGGGCGGGGTGCGCCACCATTCCTTTGATCAAAAAAAGGCCGAGCAATTCTCAAGGCGAGTTGGATCCTCTTTGAGGGCAACAGGGGGCGCGGGAGGATGGCGCCAGGGAGGTGTCGAAACCTTGTCTGGAATCAGGGCGTGTCATCTTGTTGCGGATGGCGTAGCGCACCAGTGGCAGTGACCCTACGCCTCCTGGGATGTCTGCCGACGCTGAACAGTTTTCCTCCCATTGGCACCTGGACGCCTGCGTGGAAAGTAGCGGATTTCCGCAACCTCTTCTTCCGATTTCCCAGCGCTGTTCGTAAAGGAAAATCCCTCCTGCTTTTGAGGAATCCACCCCATGAAATTTAGCTGAAGTTCTGCCGTTGGCTTGGTCAGCATGAACTCCAAGCCCTTCAACTTCATCGGCCGCCTCCGGCGTGGCCTGCCGATCCTAATCGCTTTCACACCGCTCGCGCCGTGGGCCAGCGCCTTCAACGTGACCATCGAATGGGATGCGAACCAGGAACCCACGATCGCCGGATACAAAGTTTACCTGGGGTCGCAAAGCAGAACCTACAACACCTCCATCGACGCCGGACTGGCCACCCGGCAACTCGTCTCATCTCTGGAATTCGGGCGTTCTTATTATTTTGCGGTGACGGCCTACGACCGCGACGGGCTGGAAAGCGGGTTCTCAACGGAGGTCACCTACACCGCCCCGATCGACGGCACGAACGCCTGCGCCGTCCCGCTCGGCCTCGCGTTCTCGGGCGCGGCCCCAACGATCTCGTTCTCCGGCGAGCCAGGACGGAAATACTACGTGCAGGCTTCGGGAGACTTGCTTGCCTGGCAAACCATCCATGTCGTCCCCGTGTCGTCCGCTGAAACCTGCCGATGGTCTGACCCGGACGCAGCGAGTTTCTCCAAACGGTTTTATCGCGTCACTGGTGCAACCGAGTGAGGCGCAGATTTATGAAAAAGAACGAACCGGTTATTTTAGTCATTGAGGACCACGAAGAAGTCGCCGCGCTGGCCGCCTATTTTCTGCGGCGCGCGAATTATCGGCCCGTGGTGGCGCCGGATGGAATCGAAGGCCTGCGGCTCGCGCGCACGCTCTCGCCTGCGCTCATCTTGTGCGACGCCGGCTTGCCCGAGTTGAACGGGCCAAAATTGCTGGCGGTCTTGCGGGCCAGTTCCGTCACCGCAGCGATTCCTTTTGTGCTGATGAGCGGTTTTGAAAGCGCGCGCGGCAGCTTTCCCCAGCCGGAGGCTTTCTTGCCCAAACCTTTTCGCATGGAAGAACTGCTGACGCTCGTCGGAACCTTGGTCGGCCCCACGAAACAGTGGAACGATGCGGACACCCGCACCACGGAGTCCGAAGTCTTCGCCTGACGTCGCAGAAGCGGGTCCCACCGCACGCCTCAGGTGCCTGGGTGCGTCCGTGATTGCCGCTGCATCATCGATCCAGCAGGTCGCAAACTCTGCGGGCGAGCGTCGCGGGGGCATAGTGCTTGGGCAAGAACGCCACCCCGGAGTTGAGCACGCCGTGATGCGCGATGACATCATCGTTGTAGCCGGAGGTGAAGAGGATATGTAGATCGGGTTGGGATGATTTCAAAGCCTCGGCCACACATGACCGTCCATATGCGGCATGATGACATCGGTCAGGACCAGGCGCGGATCAAACAATTGCCTGACCAACTATGCAGGCAGTCCTGATCTCGGAAGATGAGATCGATTTCTCCGTGCGCGGAGTGGAAGTTGGCGGTAAGAAACTTGAGCCTCCTCCCTCAAGGTGTTTTTGCGCGGCACGCTCTACGAGCGCGCCGCGCTGTAAATGCAACGGGCGTTCCGTGCGGGCGAAGAAACTCTTCGCCCAAAGCCACAGGCTCACTGGAGCGGCGAAGGCGGAGGCGGAGGCGACTTCATCGGCGTCTCGTCGGACGCGCGCACCATTTCGTCAATGATGCGTTTGAAGTCCGCCAGGCCCGTCGAGGGGATGATGATGGTGTCGCGACGGCCGCCGACGTCCTCGGTGATGCGGAGGAAACGCCCGCGCGGATTTTCCTTCAGCGCCACGACAAAGGACTTGCGCTCGATCTGGATTTTTTCCGTCCGGATCGTGTCCTCGGCGACCGGGGGCCGGTGCTGCGCCTGCCCGAGGCCGCCTGGCCCCTGATACACTTTGCCCGTTGAATATGAGCTATACGGTGATCGGTAATCATTCATAATTTTCCCATTCCTTTCCCAAACACTTCAACCGCCGTTAATCTTCGGTTCGCACGGCGAAAGTCAACCTCGGAACTTAGCCGTTCCGACGAAGCGCGTCGGGTCGCTGGGATTGGTGACCTGCCATGTGTAAATCATCAGCCCGATCAGCACAAGCACGTTGCCGCTGGCGGAGAGAGCATGGAGCTTTCGCATCTCCTGCGCGGCGGTGATTTGACGGGCCGGTGCGGCGCGATATTTGTCGTGGTGCAGACGCTGGATGCGCGGCGCAAAAAAGTGGGCGCTGAACAGTCCAAACCCCAGCACGCCCACGAGCAGACCGAAAGTGAAACGCCGGAACGGTTTCCCCGCGTAGATCATTTCCGCAAAAAAATGCCCGAGCGCTACGAGCGCACACACGAGGCTGAAGGTGAAATAGCGCGCGATGAGCTGCTGCGCGATGAAGCCGAGATAGTATTCACGGAGCGGCGCGCCGGGCGGAGCGAAGACCTGTTTCATCTCCGGGCTGAACACGCCGGGCTGCACGCCGACCGTGAAGAACACCGCCGCACCCAGCCAGAGGGCGGCGTTAAAAACTCCGACAATGCGCAGCACGATGAGCACGCGGCGAAATTAGCAGGCGGAACTTGAACAAGCCAAGTGAAGGCTTGGCGGAGCGCGGGTTTTCAACCCGCAGCAACGCGCGCCAATTGGACGCGTTAGAACTTTTTGGAACAGTAGAACTGGACACGTTGCTGCGGGTTAAAAACCCGCGCTCCGCACGGATCAGCTCAGCCGCATCGGCATCACCACGTAGAGGAACGGCCCGTTGATTTTCAGCACGCCGGGACTGAGTTCATCAATCAGCTCGAAGAACACCTCGTCCTCGGTCAGCGCATTGAGCGGATCAATGACGTAGGCAGGGTTGAACGCCACGGCCATTTCCTTGCCCTTGTAATTGATCGCCATCGTTTCGCGCGCTTCGCCCACATCCGGCGAGTTCGCCGTGATGGCCAGCGAGTTTTTGCCGAACGCCATCTTTACCGAGTTCTGCTTGTCGCTCGTCATCAGTTCCGCGCGGCGCAGAGCGTGGAGAAATTCTTCGCGCGGCAGGGCGATGCGTTCTTTTGTCTCCGCCGGAATGACCTGCCGGTAGTTCGGATAGTTACCCTCGATCAGTTTGCTGATGATGAGCACGCCCGCGCCCTTTTCGCTCTTTAGGGTGAAGGCCGCCTGGTTCTCCGAGAAATTCACTTCCAAGTCGCCCGCCTCCTGCAACGAGCGCGTGAGTTCGTTCACCGCCTTGGCCGGAATGATGAACTCGCCCTGGCTCTTCTCCTGAATGTCCGCCTCCTCATCCACCAACGCGAGGCGGCGTCCGTCCGTCGCGACCATCGTGATTTTGTGATCCTTGAGGCTCAGGAAAATTCCGTTCAGCACGTAGCGGCTCTCGTCCGTGGAGATGGCGAACGACGTCTTGCGCAGCATAGCGCGGAACTTTGCCTGCGGCAGCGTCACGCGCTTGTCTTCTTTGAACTTCGGCAACGGCGGAAATTCTTCGGGCGCGAGACCGCGAATTTTGAAGAACGACGAACCGGCACGGATGCTGGTCACGTTCTTCTCATCCGTCTCGATCTCGATCTCCGACGCGGACAACTCACGGATGATGCCGAAAAGTTTCTTCACCGGGATGGTCGTGGCCCCGGCTTTCTTCACCGTGCCCTCCACCGAGCAGGAGACCGTGACATCCAAATCCGTGGCCGTGAACTCGACGCGGCCCTCCTCGGCGCGGACCAAGACGTTCGAGAGAATCGGCAGCGTGGTGCGCGATCCGACGACGTTTTGGACTGCTTGGAGTCCGATCAGGATTTGTTCTTTGGCAATGGTCAGATTCATGGCGGCGCCTAGTGAATGAAGTTTCTCTGTACAAATCAACCTAGTATTAAGGGTGGTGAAGTCTGGGAACAACTCGGGCGCAAGTGCGGTTGCGACGTTGATTTCATGGCCTTGTTTTGCACTCTACAGCTCGGCGAATCAGCGTGAAAAACTTTGTCGCAGACGACGGCCATTATCCGAAAGTCTGACTTGTTGGCGTTCCTCACAAGTTGTTGGCCGGCCACGGAGGAGTTGTTCGCGGGGTTGTTGCGCATGGTTATTCGCCGCGCGCCCGCGCGATGATCTTTGGCAACACCCGTTCGACATGCGCCACCTCTTCAGGCGTGGACTCGCGCCCGAGCGAAAGCCGCACGAGGGCGTTTGCCGCCTCTCCAGGCACGCCTAGCGCCAGCAGAACGTGCGAAGGCTCCAACGACCCCGCCGAACACGCCGAGCCACTGGAGGCGCACACGCCTTCCAAATCCAGCGCCGCCAGCATCGTGATGCTGTCCACGCCCAGGACGGTGAAGGCCACGGTGTTCGCCAGCCGTTGCGAACAGGAACCGCGAATGTCCACGCCCTGTGCCCGCAAGGAATCTGCGAGTGCCATCAGCCTCGACCCGAGTGGATGCAACATGTCGTGCGGAAAAACTGGCACTCGCACGAACCGCTCTGTCGCCGCTGCGAAGCCGATGATGCTCGGGAGATTTTCCGTCCCCGCGCGCCGCTCGTTCTCATGGCCGCCGCCGAATATGATTGGGTCAGGATGCAGCGGAGAACGAATGTAGAGCGCGCCCGCGCCCTTCGGCCCGTGAAACTTGTGCGCGCACACAGACACGAGATCCGCGTTGAACTGATCAATGCCGGTGAACGGCTCCTTGCCAAACGTCTGCACGGCGTCCGTATGAAACAGCACGCCACGCTCACGGCACAGCGCGCCGATTTCCGCGACCGGCTGGAGCGTGCCGATCTCGTTGTTCGCCGACATCACCGAGACCAGCACCGTGTCGGGACGCAACGCCGCGCGCACGGATTCTACACTCACGCGGCCTTCGGCATCGACGGGCAAATACGTGACCTCGAAGCCTTCCTTCTTCCGCAAATATTCACACGGGTGCAGAACCGCGTGATGCTCCACGCTGCTGGTGATGATGTGCCGGCCCTTCTCGCGCAGCAGCCGGGCAGTGCCGAAGATGGCCAGATTGCTCGATTCTGTGCCGCCGCTGGTGAAGACCACTTCGCTCGGCTTGCATTTCCACACCGTGGCCACGCGGTCATGTGCGTCATCCAGCAGCGCGCGCGCCCGACGCCCGACGTGATGCACGCTGGATGGATTACCGAAGACTTCGCCGAGATACGGCAGCATTTCCTCGCGCACGGCCGGGTCGAGCGGAGTGGTGGCGTTGTAGTCGAAGTAGACCGTCATCGGTTTCCTTCGCTCACCGACCACCCGCCGTCCACGGCCAGCACCTGGCCGGTGACGAACTTCGATTCGTCGCTCATGAAAAACACGGCGGCGGAATCCAAATCTTCCGGCTGGCCGATGCGCCCGCCGTCGAGCGGCTGCTTCGTCTTGATGAAGTTGAGAATGGCCTCGTCGCCCTGCGCGCGCTGCGACATCGGCGTGGCGACCAACGCCGGCGCGAGGACGTTGAAGCGAATGTTCTGCGGCGCGTAATGCGCGGCGGCGGCGGTCGTCAGGCCGATGATCGCGGCCTTGGCCGTGGCGTAAGCGTGGGTGGCGAAAAACTTCGGCGAGGGCGAAAAGCCCAGCACGGAACTCATGTTCAAGACCGTGCCGCCGGTGCCTTGCTTGAGGAACTGCTGCGCCGCCGCACGGTTCGAGTAAAAGAGCGACGAGAGATTTTCGTTCAGCGTGTAGTTCCAGCCTTCATCGGTGATTTCGTGCAACGGCCCGTCGCCATGTTTGCGACCGCTGCCACCGGCGACGTGATAGAGGCCGTGGAACGCGCCGAACTCGCGCCGCGCCATTTCGATGGCCTGCGAAGCTGTGGCCGGATCGCACGCATCGCCGACGAGCGTGCGCGCTTGGGGCCCCAGTTCTTGGCGCGCGGCTTCCACACTCTCCGCGTTCCGCCCGACCACCACGACTCGCGCACCCTCGCGCACAAACGCCCGCGCCGCCGAAAGCCCCAGCCCCGTGGTGCCGCCGATGATGACGAGTGATTGGTCTTTGAGCCGCATCAGGGGGAATGACGAATGACGAATGACGAATGGTGAACGGGCGGGCGCAACGTGCTGCCGGTTTGTAACCGGCAGGTGAGGCGCGCTCCGTCAGAAAAGCTTTTGAACTTGCCGGAGCGGACGGTCGTCAGCCGGCCCCGCCAGTTGCAAACTGGCAGCACGTTGCTGGGCCATTCGTCATTCGTCATTCGTCATTCCCCCCGCGATACGCCTCCGCGAGCAACGTGACCGGATGCGCGACCCGCACGTTCATCCCTGCCGCGCGGCAGCCGTTCTGCACTTGCAACATGCAGCCGGGATTGCCCGTGGCCACGACCTCGGCCCCCGTCGTCTTGATGTGCTTCACCTTGCGTTCGAGAAGTTCCCCGGCCATCTCGGGCTGCGTGATGTTGTAAATGCCCGCGCTGCCGCAGCACCAGGTGCTCTCCGGCAATTCGGTCAGCTTCACGTTGCTCATCGCGCGCAAAACCTGGCGCGGCTGGGCGGTGATTTTCTGCCCGTGGCACAAGTGACACGCCTCGTGATACGTCACGTTCATCGGCGCCGCCCCAGTCTCGCGCGGCGCTTCGATGCCGATTTGCGCCAGCCATTCGTGAATGTCCTTCACCTTCGTGTCCCACAGCGCGGCGCGCTTCGCGTAGCGCGGATCGTCGTGGAGCAGGTGGGCGTAGTGCTTCAGGTGCGAGCCGCAGCCGGCGGCATTGGTGATGATGGCGTCGAACTGCTCCGGCGGAAATTGATCGATGCTCGTGCGCGCGAGGTGTTGCGCCAGCGTCCACTCGCCGTTGTGCGCGTGGAGCGAACCGCAGCACTGCTGCTCGGGCGGCGTGACGACTTCGCAGCCGTTGCGCGCGAGCACTTCCACCGTGTCGCGGTTCACGTCGCTGAAAATTAAGTCCTGCGCGCACCCGGTGAGCATGGCCACGCGATACTTCTTTTCGCCGCATGCGGACGTGACAGGCGCGATCAGCTCGTTGGAAAATTTCGGCTGCACCTGCGGCGTCATTGCTTCCAGTTCTTGCAGGCGCTTCGGCATCAGTTTCATCACGCCGCTGCGGCGGATGAGCGTTTGAAATCCGAGTTGCTGATACATCCGCATGGCCAGCCCGACCATGTGCAGGCGGCGCAAATCCATGAACAGCCAGCCCACGGTGAACCAGCGGATGAAGCTGCGCTTCGGATTCTTCAGCACGCCCACACGCTCGGCTTCGGCGCGCGCGTGTTCGAACAGTTCCGCGTAATTCACGCCTGCCGGGCAGGCGGTCATGCACGCGAGACAGCCGAGGCAGAAATACATTTCGTCCGCAAAGGCCGCGGTCGGTTCCAGCCGGTCGTCCGCGATGGCACGCATCAGGGCGATGCGTCCGCGCGGGCTGTTGCGCTCCAGCTTGGTCTTGTCGTAGGTCGGGCAGGTGGGCAGGCACATGCCGCAGTGCATGCATTGCTGCACCACTGAATAGTCGAGGCCTTTGAGGTAAGAATCTACCGCGCTCATTAAATTTAGTGCGGCGAACGTAGCGGGCGCAGGAAGCGAGGGGCAAGCGGAGTTGTCAGATGCGGGTCAGGAGCGCGGACTTTCCAGTCCGCAGCAATGTTCGAAGGCCGGCGCGTTCTTGAAAATTCCTGACGCTTCATCAAAGCGTGGCTGACTGCGGACTGGAAAGTCCGCG
>JANOAY010000791.1:0-3244 GCA_031411375.1 Pedosphaera sp.
GCAAACCGGCAGCACGTTGAGTGCGTCGCTCCGCGACGCCACCCTCTTCCGGCGTTTGACCGTGGGCTGAAGCCCACGGCTACCATCGGGTTCTCGCTACGCGAGACACGGACTCGCGAGGCCAACGGGAAAACACAGATCACACGACGCGGATTCATGACGGAATTTTCTCGGTCACACCGGCGCGGAAGTTCTGGAACTTCACCCAGACCTCGCCGTCGTTCTTCACTTCCACGGCGAGTTCATCAAGGCCGCGCGGCGAGGGGCTTTTCGGGTCGTTGATTTTTCCGTCGAGCGCGAAGGTGCTGTTGTGGCACGGGCAGAGGTAGCAGTTTCGCGCGTCCATGTAATCCACGAAACAGCCGGCGTGCGGGCAGACGACATTGAAGGCGCGCGGCTGTCCGCCCTTTTCGCGGCGCAGATAAACCGCGCCCACCGCCGTCTCGGGCGATTTGTTCCAGGCATCCACGCGGCTGGCGAGCACGGCGAATTTGCGCGGCACGCCGTCATCGGGCAGGGCGTTCAAGGTGGCGACGCGCACCAGTTGCCCGCCGGTCTGCGACTTGCGCCGCGCGGGATCGAGCCACACCGCCAGCCCGGCGGCCAAGGGGACGAGGGTGATGATGCCGCCGAGGACATGGCACGCGAGCTTCTTGAGGAAGCCGCGCCGGTCAGGGCGCTGACATTGTTCGCACTTTGAGTTTTCCATGAACGCGCTGTGAGACGAGTCTGGCGGAAACGCTGTTCACTTGGCAAAAGGGTTTTCCCGGTGGCCGTCGCGCTTGCGGCACCTGATTTCATCAAGCCTTCATCTTGTGAATCTCAATCTTCCAGCCACGCTCATTCCGGGTGCTATGACGAGTTCGTGAGGGTCTGCGTAAATCACAGGGAAAAAGTAGTCCAACGGATTGATTTCCAATTTCGACGCTCGCGCTGCTTCAACGGCTGTTGCATTCGGAGTCAGCGTCAGCGCCCTTCCTTGGCACTGCCATGTGCCGAAGAATGACTCCGTGCCGTCAGCGCGGACAAAACTGACGGTCCCGTTTGTCGCAAGCGTCATCTTCGATGGAAACCGTCCGTCTGAATCTCCGGTTAACGTCCACTCGCCTCGGATGTGTTGTTGAATTTGAGCTTCCGTCGAACGCCTCTCCGGCTCGGTGTGACGACATGCGACCAGTAGCAGACCAAGGACACAAACGATGCTGATCGATTTCACGATGCTTGGGATGAAGGCTGACTAATCCTCAGCCACCGCTACTTCACCCGCCTTCCGCCGAAACAGCACCACCACATGCCCGACCTGCATGACGACTTTCGCGCGCACGCCTTCCGCCAGCTTCGGCCCGAGTTCCTTCTTCTGCTCCTTGAACTCGTCGAACTTCACTTTCACGAGGTCGTGATGCGTGAGGGTGGTGTCCACTTCCTTGAGGAAGGCGGGGCTGAGTCCGTCCTTGCCGACTTTGAGCATCGGCTTGAGGAGTTGGGCGCGCGCCTTGAGCGCGCGGAGTTCACGATTGGAAATGTCTTCGGTCACGCGGGCAGGCTAGGGAGCGGGGGCAGATTCCAAAAGCCAAATCCCAAAATCCAAACCGGCTTCCCAAGGCCAACGCGCGCGCGGCAGCTGACGCGGCTGGTGGAACTGGGGGCAGCGCGACCACTTCCACCGTAGCGGCGCCGCCGGGGCGGCCCCAGAACGAGGACAGGCGGGACGCCTGCCCACTAAGAATGCCCGCCGCGCGAGCACTGCCACACGGGCATCGCTCGACACCCGCACCGCTGCTTTTGGACGGAGCGCGGCGATGGCGCAGTCCAGCCGCAGCAAACTAAAAATTCGGGACACGCGGTTTCAGGCGGAGACCGCGGCGGCCGGGCGGATGTCCCGCTGCGCCAGACAAAACGAAAACGCGAGATTCAAACAATTCCTTGCGCCGCCCCCGTTGCTTTGGCTTGATCTCGCCACGTCAATTCAGCCGATGAGCCGCCAACAGATGACTGTCCTTTATTCGGGCCGCGTGCAGGGCGTGGGATTTCGTTACACGGTCAAGTCGCTGGTGACGGGCTTTGAAGTCACCGGCACGGTGCGCAATCTGGCCGATGGCCGCGTCGAGTTGCAGGCGGAAGGGGATCGGGAAGAACTCAACGCCTTCCGCCTGGCGGTGCGCGAGTCGGGACTTGGCGGATTGATCAAACAGGAAGACGAGACGTTCGCGCCGGCCTCGGGCCAGTTTCGCGGTTTTGAAATCGTAAGGTAGCATTGTCCGAATGAAATACGCGGTCATCGCAGACATTCACGGGAATCTCGACGCCTTCCAGGTCGTGCTGGCGGACGCGCGCGAACAGAAGTGTACGCACTACTGCTGCGTGGGCGACATCGTGGGCTACGGCGCCTATCCCAAGGAGTGCCTCGACATCGTGCGCGCCATGAACATGCCGTGCGTGAAGGGCAACCACGACGAATACTGCTCCAGCGAAGAGGATCTCGAAGGCTTCAACCCGCACGCCGCCGAGGCCGTGATCTGGACCCGCAAGCAGCTCACCGAAGACGACCGCAAGTGGCTGCGCGATCTGAAATACATCCGCCTCGTCGCCAGCTTCTCGATGGTTCACGCCACGCTGGATCAGCCCGAGCGCTGGGGCTACGTCTTTGACAAGCTGATGGCGGCGGCAAGTTTTACTTACCAGAACACGAGCGTCTGCTTCTTCGGCCACACGCATGTGCCGGTGGCGTTCATCCGCGACTCGGTGGTGCGCGGCGGCACCTACTCGAAATTCAAAGTTGAGCCGGGCCGCAAGTATTTCGTGAACGTCGGCAGCGTCGGCCAGCCGCGCGACAACAATCCCAAGGCCGCCTACGTCATTTACGATTTGAGCGAAGGCTCCATTGAAATCCGCCGGCTCGATTACGACATCGCGGCGGCGCAGAAGAAAATTCTTGAAGCCGGATTGCCGCCGCGCCTCGCGGAGCGGCTGTCGTTTGGAAAGTGATGGTGGAACTGGTCGCACAGAGCGGCACGCGGGAATGACGAGACGTTCTCTCCAAACCGGACAGAACACCGCCCGCACAAAGTGGGGCAGCCGTCTCGGCTGCCACTTGTCCGCTGGCCGGTCCCGGCTGGTGGTTCTTCAGCCGGGACGGCCCAAGGACTGATGGCAGGCGGGACGCCTGCCCCACTAACGCACCCCATTCATTCGCTCCAGCATCGCCTGCGCCCGCCGGTCGGACGGATTCAACTCCAGCGCGCGG
>JANOAY010000792.1:0-1705 GCA_031411375.1 Pedosphaera sp.
GAACCGGTTGCGCGACGAACTCAGCATCACCGACGCAGAGGCCGGTGGAACCGGGGTCAGCGCCAGCCTGGATTATGCGACGGTCCAACTGATCAACGCCAGCATGCTTCAGGACATGTCGGAACTGGATCGCACGGAGAAACGGTATCAGGTCTTGAACAGCATGACTGCGGACGAGAAGCGCAAGGCCATTCCCAATATCGCCCCCGACATACAGTTCAATGAATTCAGCGCCCAGCTCAACCTTGCAGAGCAGGCGTTGATCAAGGCGTCAAAGGACTACAAGTCTGGACATCCTGTTTATGACAATGCTGAACTGCTTGTGAAAGACCTGACCAGGAAAGTCAGCGACCGCATTGACGGCGTCATGGTCGGCTTGAAGACCGAGCTTGAATCTTTGCGCGCGGGCGTCCTCTCCAGGAGCAACCAGCTCGCGTCCGCCAAGGCCACCGACATCGCGCGAGCCAAGGCAACGCAGCCCTACTGGGACAAGAAGCAGGAGAGGGATGCGCTGCTCGCCTTCCAAAAATTTCTCCAGCAACGCGTGGATATGGAGATAGTTGATGTCAAGCTGCCTCGCACCACCATGGTCACGATCATGAACCGTGCGACCCCGGTTGATAAGCCCATCAGCCCCCGCGTCACAGTCAACATCGTCCTCGGCGTCGTCATCGGCCTGCTCGTCGGCGTCGGCCTTGCCTTCTTCATCGAATATCTCGACACCAGCGTGAAGACCATTGACGACGTGGAGCGCGCACTGCAATCCCCCGTGCTCGGCGTCATCCCGCAGAACGTCGGACTCCTCATCAAGGAAGGGGCGGAAAGCCCCCACGCCGAAGCCTACCGCGTGCTGCGCACCAACATCCTGTTCTCCCGCAAGGACGAGAAGCTCAACTGCCTTGCCGTCGTCAGCGCCGGCGCAGGCGAAGGCAAATCCACCACCATCTTCAATCTCGCGACCATCTTCGCCCAGAATGGCTCGCGGGTTCTGGTGGTGGACTCCGACCTCCGCCGTCCCAGCCTGCACAAGATTCTCAAGGTCTCCAACTCGATCGGCCTCACCAACTTCCTGCTCAAGCAAAACACCCTGGAGGAAGTCATCCAGACCTCGCCTATTGCCACGATGGACTTTCTGCCTTCCGGCAAGCTGCCCAGCAGCTCGATGGGCGTGCTCAGCAGCGCGCAGATGAAGGAACTCATCCGCGACCTCAAGCGCCGCTACGACTACGTCTTCTTCGACTCGCCGCCCATTATGGGTGTCAGTGACGCCTCCATCCTCGCGAGCGAAGTCGATTGCGTCCTCCAGGTCATCCAGTATCGCCGCTACCCGCAGCCGATGACCATCCGCGCCAAGCAGATGATTGAAAAAGTCGGAGGCAATCTCCTCGGCATCGTGCTCAACAACATCAACATGGCGAGCGACGAGAACTACTACTACTACAGCGGCTACTACTACGACTACTATTCCAAGAACGAGGAATCCACCCCCGACAAGCCCGATGCCAACGGCAGCGTGCGCGGCGAGGAAGAGGCCGGGGTCGAAATCAAACCCAAGTATTGAACCGCCAACCGGGCCATCCTGTCGATTCCTTGCAACTGAAGTTATGAATTGGACCAATTTGAAAAGAGCCTTGAGCGTGGGCTGCCTGCTTTTAACCATCTGGCTTTGGGCCGGATGTGCCAGCAATCCCAATGACAGCCTGAA
>JANOAY010000793.1:0-3768 GCA_031411375.1 Pedosphaera sp.
CACAGCCGCGCTCCGCCCAGCATTGGTGCAGTCCATCCGCTTAATAATCCAGCGACCCGATGGTGTCCTTGGGATTGTACACCGAATCCTTTTCCTTCGTCGCGAGGACGACGACGGTGTGCGCCCACGAAGGAAAAATCGTGGCGAGACCAGAACCGAACTCGCCGATCTTCGGCAGGAAGAACGCGCTGCCTATCGCCTTCTCGAAGCGCAGGCCGTGGGCGTTCAGCACGAACTTGATCGTGCGCAGCGTGAAGTCGCGGTAGTGGGGCGCGCGATAACGCGCGGCGTACATCGGCGGCAGATCGAAGAAGGCCATCATGCCCAGCGAGAGCAGCGTGCGGATGTTCGGGAAGGTCAGCACGAGACGCCCGCCCGGCTTGAGCACGCGGTTCAACTCGGACATCAGCCAGTCCGTATCCACCTGATGCTCGATGGTCTCGCCACAAAACACGGCGTCGAAAGATTTGTCCGGGTACGGCAGCGGCCCCGCCTCGATGTCGTGTTCCAAAGTTTTGATGCCGGAAGCGTTCGCCAGCTTGACCAGCGCCGGGGACAAATCCACGCCGTGCAATTCGTGGCGGTCAATGAGCGGCAGCAGAATGCCGCCGTTCGCGCAGCCGATGTCGAGCACCTTGAGCCGTCCGGGGAAGCCGGCGAACAGTTCCCGCACCTTGTCAATGCGCGGGCCGGACGGCAGCTCGGGATAGCCGCCGCCATCCGCGCTCAGCGTGTTTTGCAGTTCAGAAGATTTCATCGTTTTGACCCCGGCGACCGGCACTCGGACTCGGGACATGGAGCGGAGGTTCGATTCAACCCCGCCTCGTTTACAAATAAAAAATCCCGCGCGAACTATTCGCTTGCTGGCGCGAAAGGCATTCTGAACAGTCCGGCATGGCTTTTTATCCAAACGCGGGAAGCTGGCTCGTGCCCGCCGTGTCCTCATGTTCCGGCTCCTCGCTAATCGGCGGCTTCGCTCTTTCCAAGTGATGAAAACCAAATCCGCCTCCGCCCCAAGCGCCCTCCGTTCCTGGCAAGTCTGGCTGTGCATCTTGGTGCCGACCCTGCTCGAGCTCGGCTACTTTTTCTTTGAAAGCTTCCGCCCGGGCCACGCGCTGTTCGCGAACGACGGTCCCATCGGCGTGAGCAAGTCGCGCATCTACGAGATGCCGGGCGGCTTCCTCGGCATCTGGAGCGACGGCTATTTCTTTGGCGGCGACAGCGGCAGTTTTCCGCCGAACTTTTACGGCTTCATGCGCTTTCTCTTCGGGCCGGTGGGCTACGTGAATTTCTCGGTGCCGGTGTCGCTGCTCGTGCTCGGGCTGTGCGCAGGACTGTTCTTTCGCACGCTTGGTTGCAGCACCGCCGTGTGCTCGCTGGGCGCGCTGGCGGCGGCGTTGAACACGAACTTTTTCTCGAACGCCTGCTGGGGTCTGCCGAGCCGAGCGACCGGTCTCGGCATGGCCTTCCTCGCGCTGGCCGCGCTGCACAGCAGCCTGAAAGGACACGCGGTCATCAAAACCATTCTCGCCGGCCTGGCCATCGGCATGTCCATCTCCGAGTCGGGCGACAACGGCGCGCTCTTCGCCCTCTTCATCGCGGCGCACGCCTTCTTCCTGCGCCTCATCCACACGTCCGGCCCGGTGGTGCTGCGCGCGACGAAAGGCATTGGGCAAGTGGCCTTGATGGCCGTTTGTGCCGCCCTGCTCGCGGCGCAGACGTTGCAAATTTTCGTCAACACCTCGGTCAAAGGCATGGTCGTGACCGAGACCAGCACCATGAGTCCCGAGGCGAAATGGAACTGGGCCACGCAATGGAGCCTGCCGAAAAAAGAAATGCTCCGCGTGATCATTCCCGGCCTCTTCGGCTACCGCATGGACACGCCCGAGGGTGGAAACTATTGGGGCGGCGTGGGCCAAGACCCGTCCTGGTCCGATACGAAACAAGGATTCCCCCGCCACTCCGGTGCGGGCGAATACGCCGGCATTCTCGTCGTGCTCATCGCGGCGTGGGGCGTCTTCCAGTCCGCGCGCAAGAACGACAGCGTGTTCTCGCCCACGGAGCGGAAGATGATCCTGTTCTGGGTCGGCGCGCTGGCCGTGGCGGCGATTCTCTCCTGGGGACGGCACGGCCCGCTCTACTACTGGATTTACAAGCTGCCGTTCTTCTCGACCATTCGTAACCCGATGAAGTTCATGCACCCGGGACACCTGTGCATCCTCGTGCTCTTCGGCTACGGCTTGCAGGGCCTTTGGCGCAACTACTTGAGCGGCACCGCGCCGAAGACGCGAACTTTCGAGAAGAAATGGATGCTCGGCTCGCTCGCCGCTGTGGGCGTCGGTTTCATCGGGCTGCTGGTCTATTCGAGCTACAGCGATCAGGTGGCGAAATACCTGACCACCGCCGGCTTCGATGATCTGGGCTTCGCGAAAAAGATGGCGCAGTTCAGCGTGCAGGAAGTCCTGATCTCCGTCGTCTTCCTCGCCATCTCTGTCGTCACCGTGCTGCTCATCCAGGGCGGCACCTTCGCCGGCCCGCGCGCGAAATGGGCGGCCCTGCTGCTCGGCGCGGTGCTGGTCGTGGACTTGGGCCGCGCGGACAAGCCGTGGATCAAATACTTCAACTACCAGGAGAAATACCTCTCCAATCCCGTGCTGGAAATTCTCGCCAACAAACCTTGGGAACGCCGCACCACGATGGCCATGTCCATGGGCGTGAGCCAGGCGCAGTTCGAGGCCATGCAGCGCGCCTACCGTTTCACCGGCGCGTGGAAGACGTTGCAGGAAATCTATTTCGGCGAGTGGCTGCAGCATCAGTTTCCGTTTTACGACATTCACATTCTCGAAGTGCCGCAGGAGCCGCGTCTCCCCGCCGAGAAGCAGGCTTACCTGACGGCGATGAACGGCCACCTCGCGCGCTTCTACGAACTGACCGGCGCGCGCTATGTGCTCGGACTCGGAGGCAATTTTGCCGACGCGCTGAACACCGTCTTTGATCCGGCCCAGCGCCGCTTCCGTGCGCTCACCGCGTTTGAATACGTGCGCGTGGGCGCGGAAGGCATCGGCACGCAGCTCACCCCGGCGGGCAATTTCTCCGTCATCGAGTTCACCGGCGCCCTGCCCCGTGTGAAGCTCTACCACCAGTGGGAAGTGAACACGAACGGCCCGGCCACGCTGGCCCGCCTGGTTGATCCGGGCTTCAATCCGCAGACCACCGTCTTGATCGGCGATGAAATTGCGCCGCCGCCCGCCGCCAACGCCACTGTCACCGGCACCAATGTCGCCGAGTTCATTTCCAACCGCCCGAAGCATGTCGAGGTCCGCACCGCCTCCGCCGCGCCCGGCCTGCTGCTCTTCAATGACAAGCTCGACGCTGGCTGGAACGTGTGGGTGGACAACAAGCCGGCGCAACTGGTCCGCGCCAATTTCGTCGCGCGTGGCGTCCTCGTGCCGGCGGGCGAGCATCAGGTCACGTTCCGTTACCAGCCGAGCACGTTCTTCTGGTGGGGCTTCTGGATTATCGCCGTCGGCTTTGCGCTCGTCGCGTTCCTCGTCGTGGATCGCTGGCGGTCGGGTTCACGTCCGGCTCCGTGACGCGCGCCGCCATGAGCCACCAGGATTCCTACTACAAGAACAACGAAGCCTACGCCGAGCATCTCGCGGCGTGGAACCCGCAGCTTTACGCGAAGTATGCGGACACGTTGCAGCCCACGACGTCCGGCGCGCGCGCGCTCGATGTGGGCTGCGGCGTGGGCCAGGTCGTGGCGCG
>JANOAY010000794.1:0-2007 GCA_031411375.1 Pedosphaera sp.
CGAGATCAGGTGAGACGGTCGGGGGCATCATGGGGTTCGTAGTTTATCCGCGTGGGCCACGCCCCGCGCGTCGGGCAACGTTTGAGTCTGTTTCGTGAGGCCATCGCCCATGGGTGGTAGCCCTGTCGCTCCGCGACAGGAAGCGAGAGCGCAGGAGTGGCGTTTGCCGTTCATTCGAGTTGACTCGGCAGATTGATGTCCCCTTGGAATCTCGCCTCCTGTCGCGGAGCGACAGGGCTACACGTTTCGTCACCCGACGCGCGGGGCGTGGCCCACGCGGTTAAGCGTTTGTTTCACCCAGCGGCAGCGTCACCGTAAACGTCGTTCCCCGGCCGACACGGCTGTCTACGGTGATCGTTCCCCGGTGGGCGTCCACGATCGATTGGCAGATGCTCAGCCCGAGACCGTTGCCGCGCGCGTCGTTGCGTTGGCGGGATTTGTCCACTTGGTAGAAGCGGTCGAACACGCGCGGGATCGCTTCGGGCGCGATGCCAATCCCGGTATCGGTCACGGCCAGAATCACGGTATTCGTCGCGTCACCCCGCGTTGAAGTCATCGTGACCGTACCGCCGGCGGGTGTGAACTTGATCGCGTTATCGACGAGGTTTGTCAGCAGTTGCCGCAATTGACTTCCGTCGGCTTTGATCGTCAGCGGAGTGACATTGATGTCCTGCAATACCACGCCACGTTCTTCAGCCACCGGAGCAAACATTTCGACGGTCTTTTCGATCAGCACCTGCAACGACACCGGCTCGTGGTGTCGGTCGGCCTCCCCCGCTTCACTGTGCGCGAGTTGCAATAGCTGGTTGACGAGTTGCCCGAGATGGCGGCACTGATCTTGAAGCAGGAACAACGTTTCTTCGTACTCCACCGCGGTGCGGGGCTTGTCGAGCGTCACTTCGACCGCACTTTGAATGGCTGCCAGCGGAGATCGCAGTTCGTGCGCGGCGTTCGCCATAAAGTCGCGATTTTTGGTGAGGTGGTCGGCGATTTGATCGAGAAACGTGTTGATCTTCGTCGCCATCTGATCGAGTTCGTCCCCGACGCCGCGCACGTGAAGCCGCTCGTCGAGATGACTGGGCCGCAGCCGTTCGGTCGTGCGAATGATCTGCTGCAACGGCTCGATGGCGCGCGTCGCCAACAGCAGCCCTCCCAGCGGAGCCAACAGAAAAATGAAGAGGCCCACCGGCGCGAGGATGTTTGTCAGTCGATCGACATCCTCGCTGATGAACTTGGTGGGCGTGCCAACGCGGATGAAGTCCTTCGACAGGCCGGGACGGTCGAGTTGACGCTCGATGGAGCGGTACTCATTCGACCCCCAAACGTTGTGGCCTCCATTGGAACTGAGGAGCTTTTGCAGTGGCTGTGGCGGCGCATTGTCACTGGCCCAAATGGTCACCCGCCGATCTTCGTCCAGCCAGCGAATGTGCCAGCCCCGTTCGCGATGACCTTCCGCCTTGCGACGCATTTCAGCCACGATCTGATCTCGGTCGGGATGATGAGCTTCGATCGCCAGCAGCAACTCGCGGACTTCGTGATCGAGCGTCGTGTCGGTCTCGACCACCAAGTAGTACCGCAACGCCTCCCGCACTGAGACCAGAGCGATGATGACGGCGATCAACACGACCAGCGTGTTCCACGCGGTGAGGCGCACCTTCAGCGAACGAAAGAAAGCCAGCGAGCGGTTGACGGTGGCGACCGGCATCGTGAGTCGTTCCGAACAGGTGATCGAGAGTGCCCCTCCATCAGCACACCACCGATTACTTCGCGTAGTCCTTCCACAGCCAACGCAGTGAATCGGGCAGCAACATGCCGCCATGTTTGCCGTTGTGGCCGCCGTCACCGTACTCGAACTGATAGTCGTAGCCTTTGAACTTCAGAGACGACGCCATCTGTTGATTGGCCAGTGGCCAGTTGCCGTGCAGGTTGTCGAGGTCGGTCGAACCGTCCTGCAAAAAGATTCGCAACGGCTTCTTCTCGGTCTTGCGGATCAGCGCGGGATAGACG
>JANOAY010000795.1:0-6546 GCA_031411375.1 Pedosphaera sp.
CTTTAAGCCCGTGCCGAACGTCGCGAACATTTACCTCGTCCGCACAAATGGTGCGGTCGCCGACCACTGGTCCGGCGCGGCCACGAAGGAACGCATTGAAGAGGTTTCACGGAAGATTCTCGCGGAGCAGGTTACTCAGTAGGATAGACGCCCAGCCAAGTTCAAAGTCCTCTTACTGCCCATACCGACTGGATGACCACAAAGGCGATGGCGACAACAGGCACGTAGCCAAATCGAATCAACTCCAAATCCGTTTTGGTAGGAGTGTGGGGATGCCTCCAAATTAGCACGACTGCGCCGCCCCAAAAAGCAAGAAGTGCCGCGCCGCAAATACGAGCGCAGTCTCCGCCGTCAAGAATCAGCGAACTCAAAACAGCGAGTACGGACTGGAGGGCAACTGCCTCGAATATTGGCTTCCGATAACTCGGGGAGATGGGAAGCGAATAACTCATGGCGTGGGTTCACCCTTCCCGCAGCCGCAGCAGCATCGCCTTCTTGTTCGTCCCGCCCACTTCGATGCTTTCCGTGGTGATGTCCGGGTCGTCCCGGAGCGCGTGGTGGACGATGCGGCGGTCGAAGGCGGTGAGCGGTTCCAATTCCACCACGTCGCCCCAGCGGCGGACTTTCTCGGCGGCTTCGTGCGCCTTCTTGATCAGCACGTCGCGTGCTTCCAAGCGGTAGCCGCCGACATCCACGGTGACTTTCGGCGCGGTGAGGTCTTGCTGAAAGAGGATGCGGTTCAGAATGTATTGCAGGTCGGCGAGCGTCTGGCCCTGGCGACCAATGAGCCGGCCCGAGTCCTCGGCGATGACGTCGAGCAACAGGCCGTCTTCCATGTGCTCCTCGACCTTGGCCTCGAAGCCAAGGAGGTGAAGCAATTTCAACAAGGTCTCCGTCGGTTGGGCTGCCATAATTTTATTTCGCTGCGTTCGTCACCGCGCCCCGCCCGCCGTGCTCCGCGTCACTTCTTTTTCTTCGGCGGCACGATGGTCACGGCCACCGCTTCGGACGCGATCTTGGTGGTCGTCAGCTTGGTTTGCAAAATCGTTAGCAAATTCTGGACGGTCCAGTAAAGCGTCAACCCGGCGGGCTGGTTGTAGAGGAAGACCATGAAAATGAGCGGCATGTATTTCATCATGGCCTGCTGCGCCGGATCCATGCCGGGCGTGGCCGGCGTCATGCGCGCTTGGAAGAACATCGTCACGCCCATGAGCAGCGGGAGCGGATTGAGCGGAAAGCCGGCGACCATCATCACGGTATCGGGCTTCGACAAATCGCACGCCCAGAGGAAAGGCTGGCCGCGCAGTTCGATGGCGCTGCGGATCATGTAGAACAATCCGAAGAAGATGGGCATCTGGATCATCATGGGCCAGCAGCCGCTCATGGGGCTGACCTTGTTCTCGCGCCAGAACTCCATGACCTTTTTGTTCATCTTCATGGGGTCGGCTTTGTACTTCTCCTGAATTTTTTTCAGCTCGGGAGAGAGCGAGGCCATCTTCTTCATCGAGCGCGTACTTTTGGCGGTAAGCGGCCAGAAGAGGAGCTTGATGAGGATGGTCATGGTCACGAGGGCCATCGCGTACTTGCCGAGCTTGTCCGGGACGATGGGGGAGATGACGGAGTGGATGCCGTTCATGAAGCGCAGCATCAGCTTGGAAATGGGACTGAAGAATCCGAAATCCATGATCGCGTCGGTGCCACGGCCCACGCTGGCGAGCAGTTTCTCGTTCTTCGGCCCGGCGTAGATCGTGAACTGCCGTTCGAGCGCCTGGCCGGGCGGCAGCGTGGCCGCCGGATAGCTCATGGAAGTTTCCAGACCGTGCGGTTCGCGCACCACTTTCGAGTCGGCAGCGATCTCCGCGACCGTGGGCGGAGGCAAGTTGATGCGGTGCGCGGCGAACTGCGAGGCGTAGGAGTTGGTGTTCGCGGGCACGACGGTGACGGTGAAGAACTGGTTGTGCGCGGCAGCCCACAGAATGCGGTGTGGCCCCGAGGAATAATCCGGGCGCACCGGGCGGTTGCAGCCGAAGCCGCCATTGAACCACGCGTGATCGATGTGCTCGGGCTTCGCGCCGTTGTACCAGAACACGCCCATCGTGGTCATGTCGTCGTGCGGCCCCATCGGCGTGGCGGTGCCGCCGCTGATTTGCTGCTCGGGCAGGAGGACGGCCGTGGCCGAGGTGTTCTCGACACGGACGCGCGCGGTGATTTGATAATTGCTGCCGAGGTCGAACTGCTTCACCACGCGCAAACCGGACGGCAAAGTTTTTTCCGCCGTGAGCGTGGTGGTGGAAGTGCGCGTGAGTTTGAAGTTGTTGTCGCCCAGCGCGTCGCCGGCCTGCATGGCGAGCACGGGAACGCGCGCGTGATCGTTGAGGATGGCGAACTGGTTCGTGCCTTGCGGACGATCACAGCCCACGGTTTCGAGAAAGCCCTTCAACTGCACCTGCTTCAAACCGCCGCCGCGCGAGGTGAAGGTGAGGATGGCGTCGCCCGTTTCAAAAACTTCCACCGCTTCCGGCGCGTCCGCCGCGATGGCGATCACCTGATTGGTGCTGCTGACCGTGGCGACCTGCGTGGGCGCGGCGACATTCGTGACGACCGTGCCGGCGGCATTGGTCGCCAGCGTGTTGGTGGCGGAGGCAACGAGATTGGTCTGGCCGAGCGGTTTCTTCACGGGCGGGTACCAGATGCCCACGAGCCATTGCCAGAGAAAGAGCGCGCTGAATGACGCGACCAAGAGAAGAACTGTTTTGCGATCCATGAAATTTGAGCGCGCTAACGGCGCGGTGAGAGTGAGGGGTTGATGGGAGCGCCGGACAGCCATGTCCGGCGGTGCCGAATCGACATCTGGCTGCGTTGTGATGGCGGTATGAACAGCGGACTCGGCGGTCCGCTGCTCCGGCCTGCTTCCGGCACCGGGTCATGCCCGCACGATCCCCAGGGCTGACATTTGCAGATTCGTTTCGCCGTCAGCCAGCCGCCGCGCCCGACGCCGTGGCGTGTGATGGCTTCACGCGCATACTCCGAACAGGTGGGATGAAACCGGCAGCCGCCGAAGGGGCCGATGAGTGTGTGCAGCACCGGGGACACCACGCATTGGTAAATACGCAGCGCGCCCGTCACGATCCATTGGGCGAGGTTCATTCTTCTTTGATCAGCCTGGCGCGACGCAGGGCCGTCAGGTAGTCGCGCTCCACGTCCGCAAAAGCTTTTCCCACAATCGAGTTCCGCGCGACCAGCACAAGTTCCGCCGAGTACGCGAGCTGATGCTGATGCAGTCGAAACGCCTCGCGCAACAAACGGCGCGCGCGCGTCCGCACCACGGCGGAGCCGATTTTCTTGCTGGTGATGACGCCGAGACGGGTGGTGGCCCCGGGGCGCTCCATCCAGTTCAACGCCAGAGAACCCACGGCGAGGCGCTGCCCTTGATTTTTGGCGCGCTGAAAATCCCGGGTCTGCTGGATGCGCTGCGTCCGGCGCAGGCGCAGCGGACGGGCCGGCGCGGTCATAAAGATGAGGGCGGGCGATTAGGTGCCCACGGGCGTGAGGCGTTTGCGGCCCGTGCGGCGGCGGTTCTTCAAGATGGCACGACCGCTCTTCGTCGCGTTCCGGCTGCGGAAGCCGTGCTGACGTTGGCGACGAATTTTCGATGGCTGATACTGGCGTTTCATATTCAATGGCCGCTGCGCGCGGCGTTTCTTCCCCGGAGAACCGTCCCGGAAAAGGTCGCAAACCTTAGCAACGAAGGTCGGGGTGTCAACGGGAGAAACTTGAATTTACCACCCGCGGCAATGTTCGACAGTCGAGCGCGTTCATCTCAAAAGAATGCCTGCTGTCATCGCGCCTTGCTGCGGGTTGGAAAACCCGCGCTCCGGGACGGGCCAAAATATCCAACTCCATTCTTGCAAAGCCGACTTCGTTGTCTAACTTCCCCGTCCCGCGCCCGGCCCGTTTCGAGGCGTGGCGCGAATAACCGACGCAGCGACTTAGAATTTTTAGAATTTATGGCATCAACAGCAAACGATCTGCGCCGCGGCATGGCGATCATTCACAACGGCGACGTCGCCGTGGTCCTCGAGACGCAGCATCGCACGCCGGGCAACCTGCGCGCCTTCGTCCAGGCCTCGCTCCGCAGCATTAAGACCGGCAAGACCGCCGACGTGCGCTTCAGCTCCACCGAAAAGGTCGAAGTCATCCCCATGATGACCACCAAGATGGAGTTCAGCTACAAGGACGGCGAGGACTTCGTGTTCTCCAACCCGGAAACGTACGAGACCGTGACCCTGCTGATGGACCTCGTGGGTGACGCGAAGAATTACCTCGTCGAGAACTGCTCCGTCACCGTCACCTTCGTGAACGAAAAGCCTGTCTCCATCGAAATCCCCTCCAGCGTCGTCCTCACCGTGACCGACGCCCCGGACGGCGTGCGCGGCGACTCTGCGAACAACGTGCAGAAGGCGATCATCCTTGAGACCGGCATCACCGTGCAGGCCCCGCTCTTCATCAAGACCGGCGAGAAGATCAAGGTGGACACCCGCACCGGCAAATACATGGAACGCGCGTAAGCTTCGCGATTCAGAATCTCAAAGCAAAAGCCCGCCAGTGATGGCGGGCTTTTCGTTTTCACCGGAGCACCGGACAGCCATGTCCGGTGAACGCCCGGCAATCATTGAGGCTTGTGGAATCGGGTGACGTGATCATAGCGGAGGAGCGCGGCCTTCAGGCCGTTTCACCGCACTCCATTCAAATTTTCACGGCTCCGGTGGACGGACGTTGAAGCGGCCTAATGGCCGCGCCCCGTCGCACCGACAGCGGACTCGGCGGTCCGCTGCTCCGAGCCAGTCAAATCTTCACCTTGAACTGCTCGCCCTTCTTGAGCGACAGCGCGAAAGCCGCCATCAACTGCGGAATCTGTTCGAGGTCTTTCAGGTTAACGACCTCGACGGGTGAGTGCATGTAGCGGTTGGGTAGACTGATCAGCCCGCTCGGGATGCCGCCGCGCGTCCAGAAGATCACATCCGTGTCCGTGCCGCTGCTGTTCGACATGGCCTCGTGCTGGAGCGTGATCTTCTGCTGCTTCGCGACGGCTTCAATCCGCGCCATCACTTCCACATGGTTGCAACCGCCGTGGGTCACGGTCGGGCCGTGGCCGAGCTTGATGTCGCCGTGCGCCGCCTGATTTACGGTCGGGTAATCCGTCGCGTGTGTCACATCCACGACTAGCGCGACGTCGGGCTGTAGCGAGTAGGCAATCTGCCGCGCGCCCAGCAGTCCGACTTCCTCCATGATGTTCGAGACGGCGCAAACCTCGAAGTTCAGCTTCTTGCCGCTCTCCTTGAGCAGCCGCAGCGTTTCGATCACCGAGAAGGTGCCAATGCGATTGTCGAACGCGCGCGCAATCACCACGTCCCCGCGCAGCACCTCGAATTGATCCACTAGCGTGATCGGATCACCGATGCGGACGATCTTCAGCGCCGCTTCCTTGCTATCCACGCCGATGTCAATGAACAGGTCCTCCATCTTCGGCACCTTGCGGTCGCCTTCCATCTTGGTGAGATGTGGCGCGACATTGCCGATCACGCCGCGCACGTCGCCGTCTTTCGTGTGAATGCTCACGCGCTGCCCGCGCATGATGCCCGGATCGATGCCGCCCTGTTTGCGCACGTGGATGAATCCTTTGTCCGTGATGAAATTCACCGCCATGGCGATTTCATCCGCATGCCCGGCGAGCATCAGGCGCGGCCCGCCGCCCTTGTTCAGCACCGCGACACAGTTGCCGTAGGCGTCCCAGTAAGTCTCATCCGCGAACTGCTTCGCGTAATCCAGCCACACGCGCTGCCCGCGCAATTCATTGCCCGACGGGCTGGGCGTGTTCACGAGCTTCTCCAGGAACTTGAGTGATTCGGTTCGCATGGCGCGGACGGTAGGGAAGCGAGTTGAGAGTTGAAAGTTGAGAGTTGAGAGAGGGCCGCGCGAATGGGCCACAAGGTGGAACGGCTCGCGCTGCGCAGAGCGGCGCGGGGGAAGTTCAGGGCGTGTCTCTCCGTTCGTTCCGCCCTCTCTGCGCGGGCTGGTTTTGTCGCCGCGCGACAAAACCCACCACGCCCGGCCGCCGCTGTAGGAAAATGCTGACTAAACGTCCGCCCGCCGCCTGCCGATGAGTTCAGCCAGTGCGATTAACCGAGAAGTGATTATGAACCAGAACTCATTGGCAACGATGGATACGGTGCAGCAGGTCGAAATCAAACCGAAGCCGGTCACCACGACCGTTTCGCAAGGCAGCGCCGTGCGTCCGGGCAAACGCCCCGCCTCGCGCGTCCGCCGCTTCGAGAAACTTTCCATCCTCATCCCCGCTTACAACGAGGAGGCCACGCTGAACACCTGTGTCGCCGCCGTGCTCGCCGCGCCGCTGCCAGCCGGGGTGGCGCGAGAAATCATCGTCGTGGACGACGCCTCGAAGGACGCCACCTGGCTGCTCGCGCAACAGCTTGCCGCGAAACATCCCGAGGTCCGCGTGTTCCATCAGGAGAAAAATCAGGGCAA
>JANOAY010000796.1:0-1734 GCA_031411375.1 Pedosphaera sp.
GTTGCGGTTGTCGCCGAGGACGAAGTAGTGGCCCTTCGGACAAACGGTGGCCTTGCTCAACGGCGACTGGTCATTGCGCACGAAGCGCGAGGCGTAAGGCTCAAAAACTCTGCGCCCGTTCACGTAAGCGGCGTCATTGCGCATGATGACCGTCTCGCACGGCAGCCCGACGATGCGCTTCACGATCAGGTCGCCAGTCTCCGGGTCTTTCAGCACCACCATTTCGCCGCGCGCCGGTTCACGCGTGAGGTAGGCGAAGCGGTTCAGAATGCAGCGGTCGCCGGCGCGGAGTGTTGGAGCCATGCTCACGCCCTTCACTTCCACGGCGGTCACGATGACGCGGCTGAAGAAAAAATAGCTGCCGACGGAGAGCGCGATGAGAAGTCCGAACTTGAGCACGCGGCGCGGGCCGGAGGAAACGGCATGGGGGCGGGTGGTCGAGTTGTTCCACCGCTTCATTGCAGCCAGCCAGCGTTTCATAATCGTTACCGTTCCGTCGCCGCCATTTTTAAGCCACTCGTGTCCTGCGCCACAAGAGACGCCTTTACGGCGGGGCGGGCCGGGGAAATTACTACTCGCCCGCCTTCACCTCGCGCAATTCGATTTTGGTCGCGTCGGCGGAGCCAAGTTCTAGCAGCGCGGCGTTGCGGTAAAGGTCGAGCCGGTTCGTGCGCGAGGCCATCGCCTCGGCGGCGCGCACGCGTTGGCCGTTAATTTCCTGGACCGACAAAACATCCAGCGCGACCGGGTCGGTGCTGAAGCGCAACTGGTTCAACGCCACCGAATTGTGCAACCGCAACGACTGCTCGCCCTGATATTGGCAGATGAGCGCGTCGGTGATGTTCAGCACCACACGCTCGCCGATGCTGGGCAGCGCGATGATTTCCGGCACGGCCTGCGCGAGCTTCGCCGGGTCGCCCTCGAAGCGCATGGTGTTGTCCACGCTGCCGAGCGCGAGGCTGTAAAGGTGGCCGCACACGCCAATGGAGTTGTGGTTCAGCAGCGGCGCGATGCTGATGATCTTCGTGATGTTCTTGGTCAGCAATTTCGTGACGAACGACTTGCGCCCCACGCCGTCCTCCTTCTTCTGAAATTCCAAATCGCCGAAGGACAACTGGCCGAGCAGCGGGAACTCATAGAACTGCGTCTCCTCCCAGCCCGTGTCGAGCGCGCCGGCGACGCGCACGCCGTGCTCACGCGCCAGTTCCACAAAGCCCGCCGCGCGCAAATCCGAAAGCTGCCGGTCCCAGAGGATGATGCGCTGCGCCGGAACGCCCGCCGCGAGCAATCCCTCCACCACGCCCGCGACGACGGACAGGCGTGTGCCAATCTGCGGGCCGGGCGTGGAGAACACTTTGATGCCCACCACATCCTGCGTGCTGACGAGCGAACGCCACGCGGCGGCGACGTCGGCGCGCTTGGTGAAGTTCGTGATGCCGCGCTGCACGAGTGCGCGGACGAACTCCGGCTGCGGTTTGAAAGCCTCGGTGGCGCGCGCGTCCTCGACCACGACCACGCGCGGAAAGGCTGTCGCGGGCTGGCCGGGCAAAGGCGTTTCCGCACTGGCGAGCATTGGGAAAATGAGAGCCAGCCAGAACGCTATCCACGGGCGCGACGACCAAGTGGGGCAGGCGTCCCGCCTGCCTTTGTCCTTTGGCCGTCCTGGCTGAAGAACCACCAGCCGGGAGGGCCAGTGGACGTGTGGCACCCGGGACGGCTGCCCCACTAAGCTGG
>JANOAY010000797.1:0-3996 GCA_031411375.1 Pedosphaera sp.
CCCCAAGGCCGGGGACAAGGTCAAAGTGGCCGGCAAGGAATTGGTCTGGCAGAACATCACGGCTTCGACCAATTACTTCGACTTCAACGAAGTCCTGAAGTCCATCAACGATCACGCCGCCGGTTACATGGTCACCTACATCGAGTGCGAGAAGGAGACGCCCGACGTCATCGTGGCGGTGGCCAGCAACGATCAAGGACGCATCTACTTCAACGGGATCGACATCTACGCGTTCACCGAAGCGCGGCCGCTGATGCTCGATGCCGACAAGGGCCGGGTCACGTTGAAGAAAGGCGTCAATGTCATGGTGTTCAAAGTCACCAACGAACAGAACAGTTGGCAGGGAGCCATGCGCCTGCTGGACAAGTCCGGCGCTCCGCTGAAAGGGATCAAAGTCAAATGGTCGCCTTGAGAGACGGCGAGCCTCACAGCCATCTCAGCCAAACTTCTTGTTGCCATTAGTGGCGCAGAAGCGTCTCCAAAAGCCGTGCAACCCAATCTGATTCTGATCCTGCTACTTTCCGCCACGCTGGTGGGCGCGCAAACGCCCGCACCGTTCGTCACTGCCGTCGCGCCGCTCGGCGGGCCGAAGCCGGGGCCGACGAATGACGCGCCGTATGCGCCGCAGCCGATTCTGCAAGGCGGCGTGGTGGTGCCGCTGTATCCGCCCGGCTCGCCGTTCCTGAAGGCGGAACGCGTGCGCGAGGCAGAGTATTACAACGTGAGCAAGGCGGTGCCGGGGCGCATCAACTGGATCACGAACATTCACAATCCGTCCATCGAGGTGCATACGGTCGAGGGCGGTATCAACACGGGCGCGGCGATCATTCTCGCGGCGGGCGGCGGGCACAAGACGCTGAATGTCGGCACGGAAAGCGCGGACTTCGTGCCCTACTTTTTCAACTTCGGGATCAACACGGTCATCCTGCGCAATCGCCTGCGCGCGGACGGCTACGACGCGAAGGCGGACGCGGTGCGCGATGCGTTGCAGGCCATCCGCCTCGTGCGCGCGAATGCGAAGGCGTGGAACATTGATCCGAACAAGATCGGCATCATGGGCTTTTCGGCGGGCGCGGAGTTGTCAGCTCCGGCGGCAATTCAATTTGAGGAATTCGACAAGACGAACAATGCCGCGGGCGATCTGTTGGCGGGAGTTTCGTCGCGACCGGATTTCGTGGGCATCGTTTATCCAGGGCCAACGCCGTTCACGCGTGGCGCAACGCCGGCGATTCCGAAGAACACGCCGCCCGCGTTCATCACTTGCGCCGGGGCCGGAGATCGCGTCCACGCGATTTGGGCGAACGAGTATTTCACCGCCATGCTGAACGCGGGCATCCCGAACGTGGAGATGCACATCTACGGCAACGGCCGTCATCCCGGCGACCCGCTGCCCGACGGCAGCCGCATGAGCGGCGGGTTGACGCATCGCAACGGGATTCCGTTCGGGACGTGGCAGGATCGTTACATGGATTGGTTCCGTGATTTGGGTTTTCTGCAAAAGCCCGGCGTGGAGACGAAGGCGGCGAAGGAGGTCGCGACGTTTGTGAGCCAGCCGCAGCGCGGTGGCTTTCGTCGTGGCGGCACGAATGCGGCGGCGGGGACGGCTCCGGCGCAATGACTAAGGCGGGACGTGACAGCCTTTGGACGGCTGAGGTGGGTCAGGCTTCTAGCCGGACGGTTCCGGCGGCATCCTGCCGCCGGTTCCAAGCGACGCTACTCTCCGATGAACAAGGGGCACGGATGCCCCGTGAACCGTCAGGCTGGAAGCCTGACCCACATCCGCTGCCCGCCACGTTCAATCACACTCTGCCGCTCCACTACGGCTCGACAGCGGCGCGAAGTTGAAATCTAATCCGTCAGTTCCCATCAACATGAAGCGCGCACGACAATTTGGAATTCGCGGGCCAGCCCTGGCCGCGCTGCTGGCAATTTCTCTCTCGTCGTCGTCGCTGAGTGCGGCGGACGCGGCGGCTTCGTTTCGACAAAACATCCAGCCCATCCTCAAAGAGTATTGCTCCGACTGTCACGCCGACGGCGCGAAGAAGGGCGACGTGGCCTTCGATGAATTCAAGAACGACACGGAACTTCTCAAGCCCGAGCTGTGGTCGAAGGTGCTGAAGAACGTGCGCGCCGGTTTGATGCCGCCGGAGAAGAAGCCGAAGCCTTCCGCAGAGCAACTGGCGCAATTGGAGCAGTGGATCAAGCACTCCGCCTTCGGACTTGATCCGGCGAATCCTGATCCGGGACGTGTCACGGTGCGGCGGTTGAACCGCGACGAGTATCGCAACACGGTGCGCGACCTGACGGGGCACGACATTCGCGTGGAGGAAGAGTTGCCGCCGGACGACACGGGCTACGGCTTCGACAACATCGGCGATGTGCTGAGCATGTCGCCGTTGCTGCTCGAGAAATACATGCAGCTCGCGGAGCAGATTGCCGCGAGCGCGGTGCCGCGCCAGCCGTGGGTGGTGGCGGAGACGGCGATTCCGGGCGCGGACTTTCGCAAGAGCGAGGGGAAGGGCAGCGGCGAGCGGGTGAGCTTTTATGACGAGGCGAAATTGCAACACACCTTCAAGGCACCGCACGCCGGGCAGTATCGCTGCGTGATCGAATTCCAAGTGCTCGGTGAATTTGTCTTCGACCCCGGTCGCGCCAATCTGGTGCTGAAGGCGGATGGCCAGGAGTTGTGGCGCAAGGAAATGGGCTGGCACGCGGGCGAGCGTTTCCGGTTCGAGGCGGAGACGAACTGGCTGGCGGGTGAACACAAGCTGGCTTTCGAGCTGGAGCCGCTCACGCCGGTGGCGGAAAAGAAGAACTCGCTCGATTTGCGAATCACGATGATTCGGGTGCAGGGGCCGACCGAGGAAAAGCATTGGGTGCGACCGAAGAATTTCGACCTCTACTTCACGAATGATCCTCCGGCGTCCGCGGCAGAGCGCCAGGTTTATGCACGCGAAGTGTTGGGACGGTTCCTCAAGCGCGCGTACCGCCGCCCCGTGGATGAACGCAGCTTGTCGCGGTTCGTCACGCTGGCGGAGAGCGTTTATCAGCAGCCGGGCAAACGCTTCGAGGACGGCATCGCGCAGGCCATCGTGCCCGTGCTGGCGTCGCCGAAGTTTTTGTTCCGCGTGGAGGAGGCCGAGATCTCGCCCGCGTCCAAGTCGCATCCGCTGATTGACGAGCACGCGCTGGCCTCGCGTCTCTCCTACTTCTTCTGGTCCACCATGCCGGATGAAGAATTGTTCCGCCTCGCCGACCGCAAAGAGTTGCGCAAGAACCTCGACGCTCAGGTGAAACGCCTGCTCGCCGACCGCCGCTCGGAATCGCTCGTGCAAAACTTCGTCGGCCAGTGGCTTCAGACGCGCGACGTGGACGGCATTGATATCAACGCTTTCGTGGTCATGGCGCGCGACGCGGGCGAAGAGCGCGATGTCCAGAAGCGGCGCGAGCGTTTCCAGGCGCTCAACGCCGTGCCCGACGATGAGAAAACGGAGGAGCAAAAAGCGGAGTTGAAGCAAATGCGCGAGCAAGGCCAGCGCCGTCGCAACAACGTGCAACTCGACGGCGACCTGCGCCGCGCGCTGCGTGACGAGACCTTGCTGAAAGTCGGCCACGTGATGCGCGAAAACCGGAGCGTGCTGGAACTGCTCGAAGCGGATTACACCTTCCTGAATGAGAAGCTCGCGAAGCACTACGCGCTCACGAACCTCAACGTGACCGGCCCCGAAATGCGCCGCGTGTCGCTGCCCGCTGGAAGCCCGCGCGGCGGCGTGCTCACGGACGGCTCGGTGCTGATCGTGACTTCCAATCCCACGCGCACCTCGCCGGTGAAGCGCGGCCTGTTCATTCTCGACAACATTCTGGGCGTGCCGCCGCCGCCGCCGCCGCCGGACATTCCCGCGCTCGAGGAAGCGGAGAAGGATTTGCAAGGCCGTCAGCCGACCTTGAAGGAAGTGCTGGCCCTGCACCGCAAGGACGCGCTGTGCAGTTCCTGCC
>JANOAY010000798.1:0-4504 GCA_031411375.1 Pedosphaera sp.
CTTCGCGGTGGTCGCCGCCGGCGGGCAATATGTCTATGCGACCGTGAACGCCAAGGGCGGCCTCACGCCCACCGCCCTGCTTGTGGGCCGGGATAATCCGCGCACCGCCGGCCTCGTGAAGAACACGCGCCCCTCTTCGGACTTCATCAAGGCCGAACGTGACCGGCTGACCGCGCCCGCGCTCGCCGCCGCACCCCCACGCTCCAACATCGCGCCATCCGGCACGGTCAAGAATCTCGTCATCCTCTGCCGCTTCAGCGATCACACGCTCGCCGCCCACACGCGCACGCCGGCGGAATTTGAAACCATCTTCAACACCGTGGGCGGCGATCCTGTGCTCGCGCCGACGGGCAGCGTGAAAGATTATTACAAGGAGGCGTCCTACGGCCTCCTCACGCTGAACAGCACGGTCATCGCGTGGGTGACGTTGCCGCAGACGGAAGCCTACTACGCCAACGGCACCAGCGGCCTCGGCGGATCGTATCCCGCCAATCCGCAAGGCATGGTGCGCGACGCGCTGGTCGCGGCGGACGGCCTGGTGAACTTCGGGCAGTTCGACATGGACAACGACGGCTTCGTGGACGCGCTGACGATCATTCACTCGGGCTATGCGGGCGAGACGGGCGGCGGCGCGGGCAACTGGATCTGGTCGCACCGCTGGTCGCTCTTCGCGCTGCCGGGCGGACGCTGGACGAGCGGCGATGTCAACGGCAACGGCACGAGCGTGAAGGTGTACGATTACCACACCGAGGCCGCGCTCTGGAGCACGAGCGGCACGGAGATCACGCGCATCGGCGTCATCGCGCACGAGACCGGACATTATTTCGGACTGCCGGATTTGTATGACACCGACAACACCAGCGAGGGCATCGGCTCCTATTGTCTGATGGCGAACTCCTGGGGCTTCAACATGTCGCAGCGCCATCCGCCGCACCTGAGCGCGTGGTGCAAGAAACAACTGGGCTGGGTCAATCCCACGATCATCAGCCCCGGCGTTCACAACGTGCCGCGCACGGAAAACGTCCCGCTCGCGTATCGCATCACGAACGGTTTCCCCAGCACCGAGTATCTGCTGGTCGAGAACCGCCAGCCGGCCGGGTTCGAGGCCATCATGCCGCAGGGCGGACTCGCCATCTGGCACATTGATGAAGCCAAGGCCGACAACAAGAACGAAGGTTTTCCCGGACAGGCCGGCTGGCCGGGCAACAACAATCATTTCAAAATCGCGCTGCTCCAGGCGGATGGTGCCTACGACCTGGAACGTAACAACAACCGCGGTGACGCGGGCGATGTCTATCACGGCGGCGGCGTCTCGGCGATTGGGCCGGGCACGGTGCCGAACACGCAGCGTTATCAGGGCGGCACCGTCGCGGCCACGGGCATTCAGATTTCCAGCATCAGCGCCTCGGCGTCGAACATGACGTTCACCTTCTCGGTCGTCGTGTCCGGCACGCTGCCGACCATCACAGGCTTCAATCCCACGACGGGCGCGACGGGCACCAACGTCGTCATCACCGGCACGAATTTGCTCGGGGCCACCGCGTTGCGCTTCAACGGCGTGAACGCCGCCTATACCGTCAACTCCACCGTGCAGATCACTGCGACCGTTCCGGCGGGCGCGACCACCGGGCCGATCTCCGTGACCACGCCGGCGGGCGCGGCCAGCAGCGCGGGAAATTTCGTCATCAGCACCTCCATCGCGAACGACAATTTTGCCAACGCCAAAACGCTGCCGAACTCCGCAGGCACGACCAACGCCAACAACGTCGGCGCGACCAAGGAAGCCGGTGAACCCAACCACAACGGCAACATCGGCGGCGCTTCGATCTGGTATTCTTGGACCGCGCCTGGCAACGGCCCGGTCACGTTCGACACCCAGGGCAGTACGTTCGACACCACGCTGGCCGTGTACACCGGAGCCGCCGTCAACGCGCTCGCCTTTGTGGCCAGCGACGATGATGCGGGCATCGACAACACCAGCCTGCTGACTTTCAACGCCGCAGGCGGCACGACCTACCGCATCGCCGTGGACGGCTACAACGGCGCGAGCGGCAATATCGTTCTGAACTGGAATTTTCAGAGCGCGGTTGTTTCGACCAATGATCTGTTTGCCAACGCCCGCGTCATCAGCGGCAGCAGCGGCACGGCGGCGGACAACAACGGCAGCGCGACCATCGAGGGGCCGGAGCCGTTTCACGCGGACAACGACGGCGGGAAATCTCTCTGGTATCGCTGGACCGCGCCGAACACCGGTCCGGCCCAGTTCGACACGGAGGGCAGCACCTTTGACACGCTGCTCGCCGTCTATGTGGGTAACAGCATTGGCGCATTGACCGAGATCATCAGCGACGATGATTCCGGTTCGGGCCGGCTCAGTCTGCTCACTTTCAACGCCGTGGCCGGATCGACCTACCAGATCGCGGTGGACGGCTACAACGACGGCACCGGGGCGGAAAGCGGAGCAATCACGCTGCACTGGCTGCTTACGCCGGACAACGACGCCTTCACCAACGCCCAAGTGTTGAGCGGCCATGCCCTTTCGATCACCGACAACTCGGTGGGCGCGACCAAGGAAATTTCCGAACCGTCGCACGCCGGGAACGTGGGCGGACGCTCGCTCTGGTTCCGCTGGACCGCGCCGACCAACGGCCCCACCACCGTGAGCACGCTGGGCAGTTCTTACGACACGCTGCTGGGCGTGTACACCGGCGCGTCCGTCGGCGCGCTCACGACCATCGCGTCGAACGATGACTTCCTCGGGCTGTCCAGCGAAGTCACCATCAACGCGATCAACGGACTCACCTACTCCATCGCGGTGGACGGATTCAACGGGGCGGAAGGCAGCATCGCGCTCGGCATCTTCGTCAAACCGCCGCTCCAGATTCGGACGCAGGGCAGCGCCGTGGTGCTGAAGTGGCCCGCGAGCTACACCGGCTACACGTTGCAATCCGTGAGTGCGATGACCGGCTCGCCCGTGTGGTCCAACCTTCCGCCCGCGCTCATCAGCGGGGGATATTTCACCGTCACCAACACCGTGCCGCCCGCGCAGAAGTTCTACCGGCTCTCGCGGTGAAACAGTGAGGTGGAACTGCTCGCGCTGCGAGCAGTCGGGCCGCGCAGCGCGGCCCGCCGGAAGACCCATGCGCTTTCACACCGTCGCCGCACCGCCCGCCCGCTCTGCGCGGGCGGAGTGCTCGCAGCGCGAGCACTGCCACCTTGCCGGGAGCGCGATTCCTATCGCAGCCCCGCGCGCTCCGAGCCTTTTTCGCTGATGCACCAGAGCGTCTGCTGCGTGCGGATGAACAGCTCGCCATTGGAAACCGCCGGCGTGGTGTTGCACGGCTCCTTGAGCGGATTAGTGGCGAGCAACTCGAACTGCTTCGAGTTCGCGCGCACCACGAACGTGTCGCCGGACTGGTTCACCACGTAGAGCTTGTCGCCCACGAGGATCATCGATCCCCACGTCTCGCCGTTCGCCGCCGTGGACTTGAGGCGCTCCTCCCAGATTTGTTTTCCGGTTGCCAGTTCCAGGCACTCCGCCACGCCAATCGTGTTGCTGATGAAAATGTGCCCGTCCTTGATCACGCCGGAACTGAGCCGGTGCCGCTTCTCGCGTTTCACCGACCAGACTTTCTGTGCCGAGAGATCGCCATTGCCGCCCATCTTCACCGCCACACTCGCGCCGAAGAAACCGCCAAGGCCCACCACGTAGCCTTCGCCCGCGAGCGGTGAAGTGTAGAGCAGCGGGTTCAATCCGTCCGTCTTCCACAACTCCTTGCCGGTCTTCGGATCAAAACCCTTCATCTCGTTCGCGAAGGTCATCACCACTTCCTCACGCTGCGGCGTCTTCACGACGAGCGGCGTGCTCCATGAACCCATCACGCCGTCACTTTTGCCGGCGAAACCATCGAAGCGTTCTGTCGGATGTTTCTCCGGCGCTTCCACTTCCCAGACGGTCTTGCCCGTTTTCTTGTCGAGCGCGGTGAGAAAACTGCGCGGGCCGGGACCGAAGTAGAGCAGGCACAAATCGCCATGCAGCACCGGCGAACTGCCATAGCCCCATTGATGCGCCTGCTTGCCCAGATCGCGCTTCCACAATTCTTTGCCCGCAAAATCATACGCCACCACGCCCGCCGATCCGAAGAACGCGATCACGCGCTCGCCATCCGTCACCGGCGTGGCCGACGCGTGCGGATTCGTGCCGTGCGTGTCGTCCTTCTCCGCGTAGCTCACGCCCTCCTGCCAGAGCAGCTTGCCGCTCGCGCGGTCGAAGCACATCACCGTGCGCTTCGGCCCGACGGCCTGCGTGATGAAAATCTTGTCGCCCCACACGATGGGCGAGGCGTTGCCTTTGTCCGGCAGCGCGGTGCGCCAGCGCACGTTCTCGGTCGCGCTCCATTTCACCGGCGCGTTCTTCTCGGCGGAAATGCCGTGACCGTCATTGCGGAAGCCCGGCCAGTTCGCGGCGGACAGTTGCGCCACGGAGAAGACCGCGACGGAGACG
>JANOAY010000799.1:0-14595 GCA_031411375.1 Pedosphaera sp.
GAAGAGCACCTTCGGCGTGGGGTTGAATCATGTTGTCGAAGTGCTGACGGGATCGGCGTCGGAGAAGGTGCGGAAGTTCGGACACGAGACGCTCTCGACCTACGGCATCGGCAAGGACATGAGCCGCGCGGAGTGGGGCGCGATTGGCCGCGAGTTGGTCCGGCTCGGCTACGCGAAGCAGGACGCGCAGAAGTTCAACATTCTCGAACTCACCGCCGAAGGCCGCGCCGTGCTCACGCAGCGCAAGCCCGTGCAACTCACCAAGCCGATGAAGGTGCCGGAGCGCCGCGAGCACGCCGTGGGCGAAATCGCCTGCGACGAGGCGCTGTTCGAGCGCCTGCGTGCGCTCCGCAAACGTCTCGCGGACGAGCGCGGCGTGCCGCCCTACATTGTGTTTTCCGACGTGGCGCTGCGGCAGATGGCGCGCGTGTATCCGACGAACGAAGGCGAGTTCACGCGCATCAGCGGCGTGGGCCAGGTGAAGCTGCATGATTTTGGCGCGAGCTTCATGGGCGAGATCGCGGACTTCCTCACGAGCAATCCGCGCCAGATTTTCGCCGATGATTTTTTCGCCGCACCGCCACCGCCGCGCAGCCGGCTGAACGACACCGCGCGCGAAACGCTGCGCCACTTCCGCGCCGGACGAAATCTGGAGGACATCGCGAAAGCGCGGATGCTCGCCTTCAGCACCATCTGCGGACACCTGACGACAGCGGCGGACGCGGGCGAGGCGATTGACTTGAACCAACTGCTGACGGCGGACGAGCAGGAGGCCATACGCACGGCGTTCACGAAATGCGGTTTCGGAAATCTCGTCGGCGCGCACGAATACCTCTCCGCGAAGTTCGACATGAGCCTCCTGCGCCTCTGCCGCGCGGTGCAGCAGCGGGCGCGCTGACTGACGGAGCGGAGCGCGGCTCTCCCGATCCTCCGGGCATTTCTGCGCTGGCGAAGCCGCGGAGGAGGAGGGCAGCCGCGCTTTCCAAGCGTTAGCCCCGGTGCAGTTTCATCTGGAGAAATTCCCACGAACCCCGCCCAATGTCGCCGCCTAGAACACGCGCCATCAAATGAACCGAAAACTTTCACCCGGCTGGCTGCTCTTCATTCTCACCGGGCTGAACCTCCTCAACTATCTCGACCGCTACGTGCTCTCTGCGGTGGCGCTACCGCTGCAAAAGGAACTCGGCCTCAACGACGGCCAGGTCGGGCGCATCGTGACCACGTTCATGATCGGCTACTTCCTCACCTCGCCGCTCTTCGGCTATCTCGGCGACCGCGCCTCGCGCAAATGGCTGATCGCCGGCGGCATTTTCGTCTGGAGCCTGGGCACGGTGCTGACGGGTTTCGCGGGCACGTTCGCCGTGCTGCTCCTCTTCCGCGTGCTCGTGGGCGTGGGCGAGGCCAGCTACGCCACCATCAGCCCGAGCCTCATTTCGGACACATATCCCGCCGCGCGACGAAACATGGCCCTGACAATTTTTTACGCGGCCATTCCCGTGGGCGCGGCGTTGGGCAACATCCTCGGCGGCCACATCGCCGAGGCGAGTTCGTGGCGGCACGCCTTCATTTGGGCGGGTGCGCCGGGTCTGTTGCTCGCACTGGTGCTGCTGCCGTTCGCGGAACCGAAACGCGGCGCGCAGGACGCAGCCACTCCCGGCGCGCACGGTGGCACGCCTGGTTTCAAAGACGTACTCGGCCTGCTGCGCCTGCCCGACTACCTGCTCGTGGTGCTCGGCTACACGGCCTACACGTTTGCGCTGGGCGCTTTTGCATTTTGGGGGCCGGCCTTTCTCACGCGCGTGCATCAAGTGCCGGAGGCGAAAGCCGCGACCTTTTTCGGCGCGGTGCTGGTCGTGGCGGGCTTGCTCGGCACGCTGCTCGGCGGCTGGCTGGCCTCGGCCTGGCAGAAGCGCACGCGCGCCGGTTACGCGCTGATGCTCGGACTGTCCGTGCTGCTCGCGGTGCCGGCGGCGACGCTGGCGTTTTTGTTCGAGGACAAATCGGCCTCGATGGCGTGCCTCGCCACGGCCATGTTCCTGTTGTTCCTGCCCACCGGCCCGATCAACACGCTGATTCTGGAAACCGTGCCGGCCACGCTGCGCGCCAGCGGCATGGCGCTCTCCATCTTCATCATTCACCTCTTCGGCGACATGTGGTCGCCGGAACTGGTCGGCCATCTCTCCGACGTGTTGCGCGATCAATTTACCGCAGCGCAAAACGGCACGCTCCCCCCCGAAGCCGTGGGGACGCTGGCGAAAGCGCACGGATTAAAACGCGCCGTGCTCATGCTGCCCGCCGCGCTGGTCGTCGCTGCGCTGCTCTGGCTCGTGCTCGCGGTGAAAATGCGGAAGCAGACGGTGGCGCGCAGCGAAGGCGCTGAGTGAATGAGACCATCTTGATCACCCCATCAACACGAGACTGGAAAGTCTCGCCACCTGCCGGCTTTCCAGCCGGCAGGTTGAGACACATTCCTGTGTCGTGGCCCGAGGCGGCTCCACGGCGGTCATTCCAAGATGCGCCCGGTCAAATGACGCAGCACAGTTCGGATCTCCTGTGCGCAGCCAACTTTTCCTCCGTGTTTCCCCGGTGCCACCGCTGCGCAAGAAATTCTCGGCTCCGCAGAACCGGTTGTGTAGCGTCAGCCCGCATTTAGACCAACGCTCTGAGTCCCGTGATGTCTTCGCCCATGACGCTCTGGATCGCGGCCGGCCTTGCGCTCGCGCTGGCGGCGCGCGTCTGTTTTTTTGAGAAGCGCTCGGTCGAGACCCTCGCGTTCGTGCTCGGCATGGGCGCGCTGGCTTTGGATTCAATCTTTGGCGCCTTCAGCTTCGCCGCGCCGGACGCGTCCGCCGCCCAGCGCTGGCATCAATGGCGTTTCCTCGCGCTGGCGTTCGTGCCCGCAACGTGGCTGGCCTTCTCCGTCATATACGCGCGCGGCAACTACGACACGTTTCTCCGCCGCTGGCGCTGGGCGATTCTCACGCTGCTCGTCGCGGTGCCCGCGCTCGTCTGGTTCTTCCGAGCGGAATTGATCCACACGGCGTTGAGTAACACGGGCTTGGTTCAATGGCGGCTCGGCCACGCCGGGCGCGTGCTCCACATCCTGCTCGTCATCAGCGCCGCCGCCGTGCTGATGAATGTCGAGCGCACTTTCCGCGCCGCCGTCGGGCTGATGCGCTGGCAGTTGAAGTTCATGGTCATCGGACTGGCCACGCTCTTTCTCACCCGCGTGTACACGAGCACGGAGTTTCTGATTTTCTCGGCGGTGAATCCCGCGCTCGATTCGCTCAACTCCGTCGCACTGATCATTTTCGCCCTCCTCGGCTTCGTGGCGCAGACGCGCGGCAAGGGTTTCAAGCTCGAGCTGTATCCTTCCCCCACGCTGCTTTACCAGTCGTTCGCCATCATCCTTATCGGCGGCTATCTCCTCGCGGTCGGGTTCTTCGCCAAGATCATCGCGGTGCTCGGCGGCGGAAAAAATTTCGCGCTGCAAATGTTCGCGCTGCTCGTGGCGCTCGTGCTGCTCGGGCTGCTTGTCCTCTCCGACCGCGTGCGGCTGCGCGTGAAACGCTTCGTGAGCCAGCATCTGCGCCGGCCCGTCTATGACGTGCAGAAAATCTGGCGGCATTTCAGCAGCGCCACCACCGGCCACATGCAGGAACCCGACCTCTGCCGTGCCACGGTGAACTGGGTCGCGGAAGCGTTCGACGTGCTCTCGGTCACGCTCTGGCTCGTGCCGCAGCGCGACGGCACGCTGCACTTCGGCGCGTCCACGTCCCTCTCGGAGGGCGAAGCGGCGAAATTGATTCAATCGCGAGCGGAGATCGCCGAGCCGTTGGAGAAACTTCGTGCGCACGCCGCGCCGCTCGATCTGGATGACGGCACCGAGCCGTGGTGCGACACGGTGCGACAATGGCAGCCGGTGAAATTCTCCCACGGCGGCCACCGCGTCTGCATTCCCGTGACCAGCGGCGATGAACTCGTGGCGGTGATGATGCTGTGCGACCGCGTCGCGGGCGTGCCGTTCTCGATCCAGGATTTGGATTTGCTCAAATGCGTAGCGGATCAAATCGCGGGCGACCTCGTGCGGATTCGTCTTTCAGGAAAATTGCTCGAAGCCAAAGAGATGCAGGCGTTCCAGACGATGGCGACGTTCTTCGTCCATGATTTGAAGAACACCGCGTGGACGCTCTCGCTGCTCGTGGAAAATCTGCGCGAACACTTTGACCGTCCCGAATTTCGCGACGAAGCCGTGCGCGCCGTGAGCAAGAGCGTGGCGCGCATCAACGACTTGGTCAGCCGCATCGGCTCGTTGCGCGACGAGCTGCGGCTGAACCGGGCGATGACGGATTTGAACGAACTGGCCGAGGCCGCGCTGAAGGAATGTGCCGGCATGACCGATGTGAAGCTGGTCAAAGAACTGGCGGCGCTGCCGCCGCTCGCGATGGATCGTGAGCAAATGCACAAAGTGATCGTGAACCTGCTCGTGAACGCGAAGGAGGCCAGCCCGGCGGGCGCGGAGATTCGCCTGACGACGGAGCAGCGCAACGGCCACGGCGTGCTCGCGGTTGCAGACCAGGGCTGCGGGATGAGCGCGGAGTTTTTGCGGGAGAGATTGTTCAAACCATTTCAGACCACTAAGAAGAAGGGCATCGGCATCGGCATGTTCCAAAGCAAAATGATCGTGGAAGCGCACGGCGGAAGAATCGAAGTGGATTCGACCGAGGGCGCGGGCACAACCTTTCGCGTGCTGCTGCCGGTGACGCGAGGGAGCCCATGAAACCACAAATTTTAATCGTCGATGACGACGAGGACATCCGCTCGCAACTGCGCTGGGCGCTGACGGCGGACTTCGACGTGATCGAATCGGAGGACCGGCCCTCGGCGATGCGCGTGTTCCGCGAGAAGAAGCCCGAGGTCGTGCTCGTCGATCTTGGGCTGCCGCCGCATCCCGGCACGCCGCAGGAAGGACTGGCGCTGCTCGGGGAATTGATCGCCGCCGATTCCGCGACGCGCGTCGTGGTGATCAGCGGGCAGGGCGAGAAGGAAAACGCGCTCAAAGCCATCGGCGAAGGCGCGTATGATTTTTTCTGCAAGCCGGTGAACGTCGAGGAGTTGAAGACGATCATCGGCCGTGCGTTTCAAGTCGGACGATTGGAGCGTGAGTTTCAGGCGCAGCAGCAGGAGTTCGCCACCGAAGGCTTTGCCGACATGCTCGGGAAAAGTCCGGCCATCAAGCAGGTCTTCTCGACCATCCGCAAACTCGACAACGCCGACGCCTCGGTGCTCGTCTTAGGCGAAAGCGGCACGGGCAAGGAAGTCGTGGCGCTGACCATCCATCGGCGCGGGCCGCGCGCCAAGGGGCCGTTCGTGGCGATCAACTGTGGCGCGATTCCCGAGACGCTGATCGAGAGCGAACTGTTTGGGCACGAGCGCGGCGCGTTCACCGGCGCGCACACCGCGCGGCCCGGTCGGGTCGAGATGGCGGAGGGCGGCACGTTGTTCCTCGATGAAATTGGCGAACTACCCCCCGCGATGCAGGTGAAGCTGCTGCGCTTTCTCCAGGAACAGCAGATCGAACGCATCGGCGGACGCAAGCCCATTCACGTCAACACGCGCGTCATCGCGGCGACGAACGTGAACATTGAGAAGGCGATGATGGAGGGGACGTTCCGCGAGGATTTGTATTACCGCCTCGCCGTGGTGGTCATCAAACTGCCGCCGCTGCGCGAACGCGACACGGACATCATCGTGCTGGCGGAGGCGTTCTTGAAACGCTTCGGCGGTGAGCAAGGCAAGGGGCGGCTGAAATTTTCCAAGGAAGCGCTGGTCGCGCTGCAACAGTATTCGTGGCCTGGCAACGTGCGCGAACTGGAGAACCGCGTGAAGCGCGCGGTCATCATGTGCGAAGACCAGCGCGTCACGCCGGAGAATCTTTCGCTCGTCACCGGCTCGTCCGAGGGCGCGTTGAATTTGCGTGAGGCGCGCGATCAACTGGAGCGCGACATGTTGAACAAGGCGTTGCGCAAACATCGCGGCAAGATCAGCCCCGCCGCCGCCGAACTGGGCATCAGCCGCCCGACCTTCTACGAGATGATGGAAAAGCTTGGCATCCAGAAGCCGTCGGAGGCGGAGTGAGCGTGCCCCCCGGCGTCCCGCCGAGTGGAGGCGCAAGGAGTTAGCGTAGTGCCTTGGCTCGGGAGCCGCGTTTTTTGCGCCAGGGAATCCTCACCCGGCAGGATGCCGGGGGCACGTTCACGGCAGCAACACGGCGCGGAAGAAGCGGCGGGGGAAATTGCTGGCCGTGGTGTTGAGCGGTGTGAGGTTCGTGGTCGCCAAAAAGTTCGTGCCGATTTGCACCCAATTGGTCGCGGGCAGCACCGTGGTTGCTTCCACGCGATACGTCCGGCCGGGAATGGTTTGCAGGTGCAGCAGGACCGTCTGGTTGGAGACCGCCGACTTCATGAAGCGCGGCGGCGCGGTGCCGAAGTTGAAATTCGTCACCGTCAAAACGCCCGGCGCGATCAGGTTGTCCCCGGTCCGCACCCAGAAGGCAAAGGTGTCGCCGGGATGGACATTGGCCGAGGCGACGCCGGTCAGCACGGTCGAGTCGTTGCGCGCCAGCTCGGTGAACTCATTGTTGACGCGAAAGCCCGCGCGGTCGAACGGGCCGGAGTCGTCTTCCAGCGTGAAGTAGCGCCAGTCGAACTGGAGCAGCGCGGCGTTGGTCACGTTCACGCGCCACTCGGTGTAGCCGGGCGCGTTGGTCAGGTTGTTGCCGCCGGTGAGCGTGATCTCGCCGGGCGCGTTGGAGTAATTGACAAAGCCGTTGGCGTTGCTGTTCACGAGCGTCCACCGGTTCGTCGCGTACGGGCCGGTGAAGGCCGCATGAGTCGAACAAACCATCCCGATGACGAGAGCCAAAATTCCCCAGTGGTGCAGTAATGTTCGTTTCATTTTCATCAACCCGTGCAGTCTCCCTCAATTTTGTCCGAATGCCAGTGGGGCTTAATCCGTATTTATGCGGGAGGAAAGGCGGTGCCAACACGGAGAGCGCGGGGGTTTCCGGGCCGAACCAACCGGTGGCAGGCCTGGGGAAATTGGCCCGCCCGCCGGGTCCCGGCCTGGCCATCAGTTCTTCGGCGCGAGCAGGCGGGCCTTGGCCGCGTCGGACAGCGGGGACTGGTGGATCCACTGGCGCGCGGCCTCGGGGTCGTTGTGCAGCCAGAGATCGGCAAGGAGGATGAGGCGCTCGTCACGCAACGCGGGGTTGCGGATTTCCGCCGCCCACTCGACGGCCATCTCAGGAAATTGCACGGCGAGTTTCTCCACGTAGGCCGCGATGGCCGCGTCAGAACCGGTGCGCTCGGTGAGCGTGTTGATCCATTCGCCCGCGTCGGTGAGGTCTTGATCAGCCCAGAGTTTCACCACGGCTTCGAGCGCGGTGTCGCGGAGCCGGCCCTTGGGAAACGCGGCGACCCACGCGGCGGCCTGCTCGGGCGACTGCTGCACCCAAAGTTGGACGATGCTGACCACGGCATCGTCCTGCACGCGGCCGGCGGGCAGGGATTGCGCGGCGAGCATGGCGGCGGCGGCCGGATCTTTTTCGGCGAAGCCAATGGCGATGGCGGCGAGCATTTGCGCGCGCAATTCCGGGTTCTCAATTTGTTGTCCCCACTCCAACGCAGCCTTGGCGTCGCGCTCCGCCCATTCACCGGCGGCGTGCAGGAGAAATTCATCACGGGCCTCGCCGGGCGGCAAATCCACGGCGAGGGCCAGCGCGGCGGCGGGATTGTCGCCCGTCATCTCACCGGCGATCGCGAGCAAAGTGTTTCCGCGTTCGTCGGGGTCGGTGAGGCGTCGCGCCCATTGCTCCGCGCCGGCGGGGTCGGTCTCGGCCCAGGCCGAGGCGGCGGTGTTGAGCGCAGCCGCACGGGCCGCGCCGGTCAGATTCTTTTCAATCCAGTCGGCGGCGCCGGGCGCGTCGCTCTTGGCCCAGCGGCGCACCAGCATCTGGCGGAACTCGGAGTGAAGGCGGTCCGACTGGTTCGCAGTCGCGGTCAGCGCGGCGGACATGTCGGTGAGGCGCAGGCTCTCAACGAGTTTCAGCAGCGCAGCGGATTGGAGGCCGGGGTTGCTCTCTTTCGCAATGGCTGCGAGCGCGAGCGCGAGTGCATCGGCAGCACCACCGGGATTGTTGGTGCCGAGCGGGTTCGCAGGCGCACCGGAAAAATCGCCGTTGGTGTTGGAAAGATTGGTCCGCGCCGCGCCGCCGGCGTTTTCCAACGCCGTCGGGGTCGTACCAGAACGGGCCTGCTCATCCGCGCCGCGTTTCCAGAGGTACGAGGTGACAACCAGACCCGCCAGCGTGAGCACCCACAGGATTTTGTTTTTTGTCGTCATGGAAAAAGAAAGCGGCCCCCGCCCGAGGACGGAGGCCGCTCTTGTCTCACGCGAACAGAAATCAGGCAACCATCAAGGTGTCGCGGTCACGTTGTCGAACACGGCGGTGTTCAGCTCGCCATCCGCATGGCTGGTCACGGCCAGGCCGATGAAGACGGATGAACCCATCGAGACGTTGGCCACACCAAACTCGATGTAGGTCACGCCATCCGCCGAGTAAGACGCGCGGAACGTGTTGCCAGTGCGGACGACCTTGAGCCACTGCGGCGGCGCGATGCCGGCCACGGCGGTCTGGGTCGCGCTCGCGCCGGTGCTGGCGCGGGACTGGAACTGGATGCCGTTCGTGGCGGTGATGAAGGCGGAGGCGTGCTTCGCATTCGCGTTGAGCGAACTGCGAATCATCACGCCGGCCTTGGCCCAGTCGTCCGTGTCCCCGAGGCCGACGACGCGGGCGATGATGGTGCAGTTGCCGTTGGCGGACTGGTAGGCGTAGCGGAATTCATCCGAGGTGCCCCAGATGTATTTGCCGGAGCCGATGACAGTGAACACGCCGGCGTCTTCGCTGGCGGCACCCGCGTCCGCAACCGGGCCGATGTCCTTGGACTTCCACGGGCTGGGCAAACCGGCCGACGGGATGGAACTGACTTCCGCAGAGTCGGCGCTCGGCGTGGCGTAGCGCGAGGAGACGACCACGTAGTAATAGACCGTGCCGTTCACGACGTTCGTGTCCGTGTAGCTGGTCGTGGTGAGGCCGCTCTTGATCGTGGCGTAAGGTCCGCCCTGGGTCAGCGAGCGTTTCACCTTGTAGCTGGAAGCGCCGGAAACGGACTTCCACGAGAGTTTCACGAAGCCGTCACCGGGCTTGTCCACGAGGCCCTTCGGAGCGGGCGGCGGGCAATGGCCGAGGATGACGGTGCTGACGGAAGCGTGCCGGGTGACTTTGGCCAGCGAGCCGACGGGGTCGCCGACGCCCGTGACCGCATTGACGAGCGGCGTGTCGTCCGAGGGCTTCACCACGTAGGTGAGGCTGACACTGCCGCCTTCGCCGGGCGCGACGACCGCGTCGCTGAGAACCTGGCCGCCGAGGACGTAGGAACTCACTTTTACGCTGTCGAGCAAGGCGTTGCCCGTGTTCGTGTAAGTGAAGGTGTAGGTGATGGTGTCACCGCAATTCGCCGTGGCCGGGGCGGACACGGTCACGGCCACGTCGGCGTGAGTGCCGGTGTAACCGAAGACTTTGCCCGTCTTGTTCTGGCCGGCGGAGAGCGAGGTGGAATGCTTATGGTCCTTGTTGCCATCCGGGTCCGCCGTCTGCTTCCAACCGGCGAGCGGCGTCACCACGATCACGTAGCTGCCTTCCGCGAGGTTGGAGAAACAGTAGTCGCCCGCTGCATCAGTCACGTCGGTATCCACCACGGCGGAACCTTTCTTCAAGGTCACCGTCCAGCCCTGCAAGCCGCCATCGCTGCTCACGCTGCCATCGGCGTTCAAGTCGTGCTTCACCTTGCCGCAGATGCTGCCAGTGCCGGGCGTACCTTGCGACGGCACGCAATCACCGATCTCGATGTTGAAGTCACCTTGGCCGGTCACGGGCAAGGGCGCGCCCGCAGAAGGCTGCGTCGCCACGGTCCAGATGAACCAGCTCGACGCGCCGAACTTGATGTTCTTGTTGTTCGCACCGAGGCCGACTTGGAAAGCCGGGCCGGTCGGAACAATCGTCAGCACCGCGCCCGCGTAGTCGCCGGTGCCGGTGAGCGTGCCGCTGTAAGTCGGGTAGTAATACCAGGTGTCGGTGTCCACCGGGCCGCCGTCTTCGTCATACGCGCAGTCCTTCAAGTCTTTCTTCGGGCTGCCGGGAGGCGCGACGCTGGTGCGACCGCTCAGGTTGACGACGACCGTGAAGCCTTGGCTCGGGTTCGAGACCTTGGCGATGGTGCCGCTGAGGAGCGCGGTGCCGTCGAGGTTTTCCACGAAGCTGCCGGGCGTGGGACTGAACACGAAATCCGTGCCGATGCCGGGCATCCAGACGGCGTGATGCGTGGTGGCGTCGCTGCATTTGCCGCCGCCGTCCGCCTGCTGCACGCAGTTCGTGAGCGGGCGTTCGATGCAATCCACGATGTCGAGGTTGAAGTCGCCGCGCCCGGTGACGGGCAACTCCGCGCCCGCATCAGGCTGCGAAGTCACAGTCCAGTTGAACCAGCTCGAGAGGCCTAGGTTCAAATTCTTGCCGCTTGCGCCGAGGCCGACTTGGAGCGCCGGGCCGGTGGGAACGATGGTCAGCACCGCGCCGGCGAGATTGCCGCAGCCGGTGAGCGTGCCGGTGTAATTCGTGTAGTAATACCAAGTCGCCGTGTTGACCGGGCCGCCGTTCTCGGAGTAGGCGCAGTCGAGCAAATCTTTCTTCGGGCTGCCGGGAGGAGCAATGCTGGTGCGACCGGAGAGCTGCACGTCCACCGTGAAGCACTTGCCGGGGTCAGACGCGCTGACCACCGTGCCGGCGATGAAGCCGGTGCCGTCCGCGTTTTCCACGAACTGGCCGGCGGGAACAAAATAGAAATCCGTGGCAATGCCCGGGAGCCAGAGCGCGTGATTCGCCACGCTGTCGCTGCACGGCCCGCCGCCGACGGCCTTCTGCACGCAGTTGGTGAGCGGCGGATTGCAGTTGGTGGAGATGTTCAAAGTTTGCGAGCAGGAGTTGGTGTGATGGCAGGCGTCAATGAGCGTCCAAGTGCGGGTGATGACGTTGCCCACGGTCACGTCCGTGTAGTTGGTCGTCACGGGATTGCAGTCCGGCTGCGGGGTGTAGGAGGGGAAGCCAAGCAGCGGGTTCACATACGGGTCGGTGGATTCATTGCAATCCAGCACGCGATCCGGCGGGCAGACCGGCGGAGGATTGACCACGAGTTCCGCGTCCAGGCCCGTCGCACCGCCCGCCACATGGGCGATGGTCAGTTCAAAGCTGATGGAATAAGGCGCTGCGGCCGTGACCAAGGCCGGCGTGATCTGGGAGAAGCCCAGGCCACCGATTGGCCCCACCGTGGCCACAGGCGCGGTTTTGCCGAAACCCGCATTGGCGTTGTCCGTGAAGATGTTGAGGGTGACCGCGCCGGCGCTGTTGCCACCGATGGTGACTTGGGCCGGACCGGCTCCGGTGAAGTCGGTGTCGGTCAACTCGATGATCAGCGTGCCACCGGCAGCGGAGGAGACGTTGAAAGTTTGCAAGTCCACGCGGGGCGCGGCGGCGCTGCCCAGCAGCGGCTTGGAGGTGCCGGTCGAGAGGGTGGCGATCCAGTTTGCTCCGATGGGGCCGGAGTAACTGACCGCGCCCACGGAGAGGTTGAAATCCTCCGGACCTTGGTCGGTGACCGTGATGTTCGTCCCGCCGGGCGAGGCGTCGGTGATGCGAATTTGGAGTGCGGCGGTGGAGGACAGGGCGGTCGCCAGCAGGACGACGGCGCACAGCACGAAACGAAGCGCGTGTTTCATAGTTTTTGTTTTTTTCTTCTGATCTGATTTACGAATGCCACGGCGGGAATGGGGGGTTTCACCCATGGACCGCCAAGCGTCCGGCCTGAATTGAATCAGGCGCTTAATCTGAAGGAAAAGCAATACCTATTCCTTGAAAGGCCGGCCCGTGTACCGAACCGGTTAAGTCGCAGTTTTATTGGCTTTTATCCGCAAAAAAAGACCCGCGCCCGAAGTCAGGAGAGTTCTGTTCTGCGCCAAACTGTTAGCCAGTCCGACGTTTTACCGAAGACGCCTTCAGATTGACCGGCGTGACCTGGACCACATCCGGCTCCGTCTCGCCCGTTCCGTCGAAGAAATGAATCACGAATAACGATGGATGCACAGCGGCAATACCCAGCTCCAGTGTGGGTAGCAATACCATACGCCTCTGTAACTCAGTCAGCGTATCGGCCAAACGATCCGCGCCGGTTCAAAGACCGTCCCATAAAACTGCGGACGGAAAGCTCGCAAAAAACCGGAGCCGGGACGAAGCCTGAAGCCGGTGTGGCCGCGCTCAGTTTTTCGGGCGAAACCCCGCCGGGAGATTGGAGGGCGCAGGCGCAGTTGACTCGGCAGACTCAGCGGCCACGGGCACCACGGGCGCGTTGGCGGGAATAAAATTCGGATCAATCTGGGTAAGACGTTCGCGCGCTTTTTTTGCCGCCGTGGTCTGGCCGTATTCGGCGTCAATGCGGTGCAGGAGCGCGATGCATTTCTCGGACTGGTTCAGCTTGCCGGAGTAAATGTTCGCGAGGTGAATCGCGGCCCAGCCCCAGCGTTCGGGCGGGAGTTTCTTCTTCAGCACTTCCTCATATTCGAGCGCGGCGGCGAGCGGGTTGTTCAGGTTCTCCTCGTAGATTTCCGCGATGCGCAGCGCCACGAACTGCTCGCGCGGATGCTTCTTCAAGTAGCTCCGCATGGCGTTCAACGAGTCGAGATACTTGCCGTCCTTCCAGAGTTCCTCGGCCTGATCGTATTCGGGATCGGCGGGCGTGCCGTCATCGGCGAACAGGGTTTCCTCGGCCTTGCGCGCGAGAAATTGCGAGACGTCGTAGGCAATCAGCGCAGCGAGGCCGAGGGCAAAGAGAAGCAGGCCCAGCCCGTGCGTGACCATGCGCGAGATGCTGCGACTGGAACTGCCGGCGGCTTCGGCGGGATCATCCGTGCGGGCCGCTTTCTTACCGGCGAGATTGGGCTTGGCGACGTTGGTGCTCAACTCGTTGGTGAGCGCGGCGGCGGTTTCGGCGAGCACGTTGGTGTTGAGGGCGGCGTTCGTCGCTTCGACAACGTTGGTGTTCTCCGTGGAAGTAAGTTCAGCGAGGCGGTCGGCGCGGCTTTGGCTGGTCTTCGCCGCTTGACGCCAACTGCGGACCGTGAGCGAGCCGAACACCACCACACCAATGATGCAGACGACGTAAAGAACGAGTTTGATTTTCCGGCTCATGCCCGGCGTGAACTTACGCGAAGTTTTTCAAAAATCCCAAGCGCGAAGTTCGCGGAGCGCAGGAGCGGTGGACAGCCATGTCCGCCGAACGAATTCAGGAACAACATTCGAGATTCAAAGCCGGGACACGAACAGCGGACTCGGCGGTCCGCTGCTCCGCTCTACGCGGCGCCACTGGTCCCAGCGCGACCAGTTCTACCACCCTCACAACAAAATCCCCGCCACCGCCGCGTTCAGCACCGTGGCGGTGAAGCCGACGAACAGCGCGCGCAACCCAAGCTTCGCCAAATCACCGCGCCGTTCGGGCGCCATCGCACCGATGCCGCCGATCTGAATGCCGACCGACGCGAAGTTCGCAAAGCCCGTGAGCGCGAAGGCCGCGAGCAGATACGAGCGGTCGCTCATGTAGCCTGCCGTGGCCTTCCAGCCCTTCATCACGAGGTAGGCGTAGTGTTCGTTGATGGCCAGCTTCGCGCCGAGCAGGCTGCCGACTTTGGAAATGTCATTCACCTCCACGCCCATCAGAAACGCCACGGGCGAGAACAGCGTGCCGAAGATTTTTTGCAGCGAAAAATCTTTGGAGAACAGCCCGAGCAGCGCATCGAACATCGCCACGAACGCAATGAACACGATGAGCATCGCGGCCACGTTCAGCGCGAGGCGCAAGCCGTCGCCCGCGCCGGACGCCACGGCGTCAATGCCGTTCACGTAGGGTGATTTTCTTTTCTCCGTCTGCACCGAGCCGGCGGTTTCGGGACGGCCCAGTTCCGGCATGAACATTTTCGAGAGATACAAACTGCACGGGCACGCCATGATGCAGGTCGTCAGCACGGCCACGGGGTCCGCGCCGTAGTTGATGTACACCACCATCATGCCGCCCGAGATGTGGGCGAAGCCGCTGGCCATGAGCGCGAACAGTTCCGAGCGCGTCATGCGCGGCACGTAAGGCTTCACGATCAGCGGTGCCTCCGTCTGGCCCATAAAGACGTTGGCCGCGACCGAGAGCGTCTCCGCACCGCTGGTGCCCATGAGCCGTACCATGACCAGCGCCATCCCGCGCACGATGCGCTGCAAGACGCCGTAGTGATACAGCATGGTGAAGAACGCCGAGACGAACAGGATCGGTGGCAGCGCCTTGAAGGCGAAGATGAAGAGGAATTCCTTCCCCGGATTTAGCGCGAGGTCACCGGGACGCGCGAGATTGCCGAAGACGAACTCCGCGCCCTTGTCCGAGAAATCAA
>JANOAY010000800.1:0-3172 GCA_031411375.1 Pedosphaera sp.
GCGGCGGCTTTGATGCGCTCGTCCATCGCGGTGACGAACCAACTGTAAGCGCCGCCGCCGCTGCGTCCGGTGATGCCGAAGCGGTTCGTGTCCACCTCGGGCCGCGTGCTCAGGTAATCGAGCGCGCGCATCCCGTTCCAGCACTCGACGCCTGCGGGCGTGTAGCCGCGCGAGTTCCACCACCACATCCCTTCGCGATACGTGCCGTGATGCACGCCCGAAATCTCGCCCAGCTGCACCGTGTCGAGAATGAGGCAGACGTAGCCGTTCCGCGCGAACCACGCGCCGTGATGCTGATACGAAACCTTGTTCCCGTAGCTGATGCCGTTCGTGACGACCGGCCCGTGGCCGCTGACGTAAAGAATCGCCGGCGCAGGCTTGGTGAGATTTTTCGGCACGTAAAGATTGGCGGTGACGTAAAGGCCGGGGCGCGATTGGAAGTGCAGGTTCTCGACGGTGAACGTGTCGTGCTCGAAGCGTTTCGTCACGGTGGCGCGCAAGTCCGTGCGCGACGGCATGGGCGCGAGCCCGAGCATCTCGGCGAGTTGCGCGCGTTTCTTCGGGAGTTGCGCCAGCCAGGCGTTGCTGGTCGTGAGATCAGTCAGGCAACGATCCGCGATGGCGCGCGTCTCGCGACGGAAGTATTCGGCAAGTTCTTTGTCCGCGACCTGCCACTGTGCCGAGAGCGTGGCGGCGTGAAGGGGGAGCGTGAGGGCGAGGGCGAAAAGCGTGACGAGCGTTTTCATGGGTGTGCGAAGGATGAGCGGCGAAGGCGGCGAAGGCAATTCACGAATCAACGCGGCGCGCGGACTTTCCAGTCCGCAGCCATGTGCGACGACAGCAGGTGTCCAGAGGAAATGACGCCGCCCGGTTTTCGTGGCTGGCTGCGGACAGGAACGTCCGCGCGCCGGGCCGCACCTCCGGTGCTTTTTGCGTTCGGTGTTTGATGTTTTTACCCTCCCTGCGGGCTGAAAATCCCGCTTGCCAGCGCACGTTTGGCTGATACCTTCCGCCCTCTTTTATGAAAGCTGACATTCATTCGAACTATCGCGAAGCCGAGATTCGTTGCGCCTGCGGCAACGTGATCAAGACGCGTTCCGTGAAGCCGGTCACCATCATTGGCATCTGCAACGCCTGCCATCCCTTCTACACGGGCCAGCAGAAGTTCGTGGACACCGCCGGCCGCGTGGACAAGTTCCAGCAGCGCATGGCCAAGACCCAGGCCGCCCAGGCCGCGACCGCCGCCGCCAACACCGGCAAGAAGAAAAAGAGTTAGCCAACTGCTTTCGACTCCGCCCGCTTGGCGTTCGCGCCGAGCGGGCGGATTCTTTTTCCACGACAGCTTGCGATTTTCGGGTGGCGTGCTTGTTCCAAGGCCCAAATGAATCTCAAATTTTAAATCCGAAATCATAAATGGACCTGAAGCCGCACATCGAAAAGTTCCGCCAGCGCTTTGCTGAAATTGAAGTTCAGCTCAGCGACCCGAACGCCTTTGCCAACAACCAGAAGGCCCAGGAACTCTCGAAGGAATACGCGCGTCTGAAAGGGCTCGTCGCGGATGGCGAGGCGTATCTGAAAGTCGCGCGGGACCTCGCCGAGAACCGCGCGCTCCTCACCACCGAGCCGGAGGAATCCGAGATGGCGCAGATGGCCCGCGAGGAAATCGCCCGTCTCGAACCAGAGGAGAAACGTCGCGCGCTTGCCGTGCAGGCCGGCGTGCTGCCGCCTGACCCCACGGACTCGCGCAACACCATCATCGAAATCCGCGCCGGGGCCGGTGGCAACGAGTCCGCGCTTTTTTCCGCCGACCTGTATCGCATGTACACCCGCTACGCCGAGGACCACGGCTGGAAGGTCGAGACGATGGATTCCAGCCCGAGCGATCTCGGCGGTTTCAAGGAAGTCATCTTCACCGTCACCGGCTCGGATGTGTACAAGCGGCTCAAGTACGAAAGCGGCGTCCACCGCGTCCAGCGCGTGCCCGCGACTGAGGCGCAGGGCCGTATTCACACGAGCACCGCGACGGTGGCCGTGCTGCCCGAGGCGCAGGAAGTGGATGTCGAAATCAGGCCCGAGGACATCGAAGTCACTTGCTGCCGCGCCTCCGGCAAAGGCGGTCAGGGCGTGAACACCACCGACTCCGCCGTGCAGATTCAGCACAAGCCCAGCGGCCTCACCGTGCGCATCGCCGACGAGCGTTCGCAGATTAAGAATCGCGCGAAGGCCATGACGGTTCTTCGCTCCCGTCTGCTCGACCGCAAAATCGCCGAGGAGAACGCGAAGTACGCCGCGCAGCGCAAAGACCAGGTCGGCACCGGCGACCGCAGCGAGAAGATTCGCACCTACAATTTCCCCCAGAACCGCGTCACCGATCACCGCATCGAACTCACGCTCTATAATTTGTCGAACGTAATTGATGGCGACGTTGATGCGCTCGTCGAGCCGCTGATGGTGCATGACTTGGAGGAGAAGCTGAAGGCGCTGAACGTGTGACCCGTTCAAAGTTCAGAGTTCGAAGTTCAAGGTTCAAAGTTATTCCAGCTTTGAACTCCAGCTTACGAACAGAAGGAAAATACTTATGACGATCAAAGGACTCATCTTCGACTGCGACGGCACCCTCGCCGACACCATGCCGCTGCATTGGCGCGCGTGGAACACCGTCACCACGCGGCACGGCCTGCACTTCCCCGAGGAGCGCTTTTACGCGATGGGCGGCGTGCCCTCGCGCGACATTCTCAAACTGCTGCGCGACGAGCAGGGCCTGAACATCGACCCGCTCGCCGTCGCCCACGAGAAGGAAGAGGCCTACACCCGCATCATGCACGACGTGACGATCATCGACGAAGTGGTCGCTATCGCGCGCGAGCATCACGGCCAGATTCCCATGGCCGTGGCCTCCGGCGGCAATCAGACGATCATCTGCCGCGTGCTTGAGCAGTTGGGAATTCGTCATCTGTTCAATGCCGTCGTGACCAGCGAGATGGTCGTGAACCAGAAGCCCGCGCCGGACATCTTCCTCGAAGCTGCGCGTCGCATCGGTGTGGAGCCGCAATTCTGCCGCGGCTACGAGGACACCGACCTCGGCATGACCGCCATACGTGCCGCCGGCATGGAAGCCGTGGACGTGCGCACGATGCGCTGCCATACCAAGCTGTCACCGGCTGCGCTGTCG
>JANOAY010000801.1:0-1509 GCA_031411375.1 Pedosphaera sp.
ACGTCGACGATGCGTGCCGGCTTGAGCCCGATGGGGAGGGGTCGCTCACTTCTTCACCTTGAAATCAGGCGCTCGAACATCCGCTGGTTCCGGCGCGAACGAGTCGTCCGCGTAGTCCTCAAAGCGGACTGTGCCATTGATGATGCCGGCTTCCTTGGCCAGTTGTTCGATCTCCTCGAAGTCCGCGCGCAGCGGCTTGAGCCGGCTGTAGGTGACGCGGTCCGGCGGCTTGCTCAGCACGAAGCTCAAGAGACGGGGGTTCTGGTTGTAATACCCGGTGGCGACGAACTGCGCCGCATCCATGCGGTTGGTCATGTCCGTGTCGAGCCACTTGCCGCTTGTCGCGATGCCGTTGACGAGCTTCTGGATGTCCTCGCGGTGGTCGCGGATGGCGTCCTCCTGCACCGCCAGCACGCACGAGATGAAACCCGGCCAGACATCCTTGGCCTGCCAAAGCACCCGGCCATAGCCGTCGAGCTCCGTCTGGCCCATGAACGGCTCGCCGGAGGTGATCGCGTCCACTGAACGCGATTGAAGCGCGGCGGGCATGTCCGGCGGCGGCATTTCGACCACCTTGAGATCGTCGAAGGTCATCCCGACTTTCTTCAACTCGCGGTAGAGGATCAGGCGCTGGTTGGCGTAACGTCCAGGAATGGCGACCGTCTTGCCGCGCAGGTCACGCGTTTGAAAAATGCCGGAGTCCTTGTGGACGACGACCGCCGAACCATCCCGGTGTCCAAGATGGACGATCTTGATCTTCACGCCCTGTTCCCGCAGCGCGATGGCCATGGGCGCAAGGATGAAGGTCGCCGGCATCTCCTTGGGGCGGCCGAGGAACATCTCCTTCAACTCGGGAAACCCGCTGAACCGCATCGGCTCGAAGAAGCCCTCGCCCTCCGTGTTCTTGTTGATGTAGTCCGTGACCGGGCAGGTCAGGTGGCACGTCACCGGGATGAACCCGACGCCGAACTTTTCCACGCCGGAGCCGGAGGCCTTGGGCGCGAACCAGCGCAGGTTTAAGGCGCCGTGGAGGCCGGTGATCAGGGCCAGCCACAAAGCCGTCCACAAAAGGATGGAGGGTCCCAATCGCAAGGTTTTCAAAGGTGTCCAGTTGATCAAGGCGCCTATGCCGGCACGGGCTTGGCATCCTGTTGCTCCACGAAGCGTCGCCGTGTCGCCTCCGGAGACATGCCGATGCGTGGCGCTGACCTGCGGGTCAAGGCCCAGCACATCGTGGTGGGTCCGGGCACCAGCGTCGACACCCGCGGCCCCGCGGCCGCTGGCGTGATCGAGCTGACAGCCGGTGACTTCCGGACCGGTTCCACGACATCCGCTGCCGCGGACGTGACGGTCACGGGTGCGCAGCTGACGGGCGGCCGGATCGACATCTCCGCCTCGTCGAGCACCAACGGGTCCGCCAGCGGCTCCGACGCAGCAGTGAGCGGCGCGTCGGCCGCGACGGTGACGGTCCTGGACTCGCGACTGGTCGCCACCGGTGACATCTCGCTG
>JANOAY010000802.1:0-1726 GCA_031411375.1 Pedosphaera sp.
CAGCACTGCACCTTCGTAGGTCGGCGTGCGCTCTTCGCCTGCGATGCCGATGACGGTGACTTCTCCGGCGCGGCGCAACTGGAGCGGTTCCGCGAGGCCCGGGTGAATCATCGTCATCGAGAAACCCGTATCGAGCATGAAGGACAGACCGTTCGATCTGTTCAGCGAGACCGGCACCATGACGCGGTGCGGCGCGAGGCGGACGGGAATGACGGCGAGCGGTTCCGCCGCGCGCGCCGTGAACGCGGCGACGAGAGCGGCGATGAAAATTCCACGACGCAACTTCATGCGCGGAGGCTAGCGCGCGGGGACGGAGTTGGCAGACTTTTCTTGCGCGGGAGAATTTTCGCAGGGGAAATTTTAACCGCGAAATACGCGAGCCACGCGAAAGCCAAAAAACTTTTCGCGTGGTTTGGGTATTTCGTGGTTTTAAAAATTACCGACGCTGCACGGTTGCAGTCATGGGCGGCTGGAAATTGCCCCGCACACGTACGAGACTGCGAAGGGTTGCCGGATCGAGATCAAGACAAGAAAGTTCTCTGCGGAAGAAAGTTTGTTGGACAGAAAACCGGCGGGAGTTTTACAACAGCAGCACCCAAACAACCAAACGGACTCGCGGGCTTCGGCTTCGGGTCCGTTCTTCTTTTCCTGACGTGCGTAACCTCCTCTTTTTTCTTCGGAGCGCAAAATTCCAAATCGGCGCAAGCAATGAGTTGGAGCGATTGCAAAAATCATGTCCGTTTTGTCAGAGGAGCATTTTCTCCCTCCCCCCGGCCTTCACCCGCTGGGAGAGGGAGAACGGCATTCAGTCTCCGTCATTCTGTAAGCGTTCGATGTCACCCAACGCTGGCTGACTTGCTCCCTCCCAGCGGGAGAGGGCTGGGGGGAGGGAGAAGATACTCACGACCGACCGACCGCGCTTTTTGGCAGACGGTCTAACCAAAACGCGCCGCGCGGGTGCTCGGCGCTCCACCATCAGCGCACGATCCAGTCGAGAATCGCCTTCTGCACATGCAGCCGGTTCTCGGCCTGGTCGAAGATCGTGGCCGCGTGCGCCTCGAACGTTTCCTCGTCAATCTCCTTGCCGCGATACGCGGGCAGGCAGTGCATGACCAGCGCGCCGGGCTTGGCGAGCTTCACCAGTTGCGCGTTGATCTGGTAGCCCGCCATTTCGCGGAGGCGCTCGTCGGACTCGGCTTCCTTGCCCATCGAGACCCACACGTCGGTGTAGAGCATGTCGGCTCCAGTGGCGGCGGCGCGCAAATCTTCCGTGACCGTGACCTTGCCGCCGGCGCGCAGGAGAATCTCCGGCGCGGGCTGGTAGCCCTTGGGCGCAGCGATGCGCAGCTCGAAGCCCAGCTTCGCCGCCGCAAAAATCCACGACACCGGCATGTTGCACGCGCCGTCGCCGATGAAGGTCACGACCTTGCCCTGAATCGAACCGAGCTTTTCCTGCACGGTGAAAATGTCCGACAACACCTGGCACGGATGCTCGTCATCCGTCAGCGCGTTGATGGTGGGAATTTTGGAGAACTCCGCGAACTCCTCCACGTCGCTTTGCGCGAAGGTGCGGATGATCGCGCCGTGAATCATGCGCCCGAGCACGCGCGCGGTGTCCTTGATCGGTTCGCCGCGCCCGATCTGAATGTGGTTCGCGTTGATGAACATCACCTGCCCGCCGAGTTCGCGCACCCCGACCTCGAAGGACACGCGCGTGCGCGTCGAG
>JANOAY010000803.1:0-1923 GCA_031411375.1 Pedosphaera sp.
GATGCAGTACGTCCTCGGCGCCTGGCTGGTCAGCGTGCGCACCTACGCGGCCAGCGGCACGGAATACTGCTACAACGCCGGTTACGCCCTCACCGGCGGCAGCACCTTTCCGGTGCCGCCTCCGGTCGTCCCCACTCCGCCGGCGGGCGTGGTGCCGGTCGCGGCGGGTGCGCTCAACCGCATCTTTAAGTTCGTGCAAAACATCAAGGCCGCACCTTTGTATAATGATGGCATTGGCGTGGACCTGAAGATTATCGGATCGGAAATCACCGATGAACCCATCTCGCCCCGGGCCAAGCTGTCCATTGCCCAGACGGGCAATTTGCAGCGGGTGAAGATCATGTTCACCAAAGGCACGCACCAGGGTGTTTATATCGAGACCCGCCGCGCCGGACAGGAGGCGTGGGAGTTCCTGACCATCAACACCGAGAAGCCGGTCTATGACGAACGTCCGCTGCTCGTGGCCAACCAGCCCGAGATTCGCGAGTATCGTCTGTGCTATTGGGACAAGGGCGACCCGAACGGCGCGTGGAGCGATCCTGTCTCCATCACCGTCTCGCCGTAAGCGGTCCTTTCGCCACGCGGCCCGGCCTCAGACCGGGCTGTGGGTAAGACAAAACTGCTCTGACACGCCCTCCGCTGAACGTCGTTCTGCGGAGGTTTTCCGTCATGGGGCCGTCCCGGCTGAAAAGCCGCCAGCGCGGCCGCCGGGGCCGTGGCCCGCCAAACTTCCCGGCTCCACGCCGCACTTCCATCACGCCGCGCGCGGCGCTACGCTCGCCGCGTGTTTCATAACGCCTGACGCTGATGCTCACCCCCGAGCAACGCCTGCACAACAGCCTGCGCACGACCTTCCTCGGGATCGTGCTGAACATCCTTTTGGCCGTCGGCAAGACGGCGACGGGCGTGCTCGGCCATTCGCAGGCGCTGATCGCGGACGGCATTGAATCGCTCGCGGATGTGTTCAGCTCGCTCATCGTGTGGCGCGGGCTGTCCATCGCGGCCACGCCCGCCGACCCGGAACATCCTTACGGACATGGGAAGGCCGAGCCGATTGCCACGGCCATCGTCGGGCTGATGCTCATCCTGGCGGCGGTGTGGATTGGCGGGCAGAGCATTCATCAAATCGCCACGCCGCATCAGACGCCGGAGTGGTACACGCTCGTCGTGTTACTGGTGGTAATCATCACGAAGGAACTTCTTTTCCGCTTCGCCCTGCGCACGGCGGAGGACGTGCAGAGTTCCGCCGTTCAGAGCGATGCGTGGCATCATCGCAGCGACGCGATCACGTCGCTCGCCGCCGGGCTGGGCATCGCCGTGGCGCTCATCGGCGGGCCGGGCTGGGAAACGGCGGACGACATCGCGGCGGGCTTGGCCTCGCTGATCATTGCGTGGAACGGCTGGCACATCCTGCGTCCGGCGCTGGATGAACTGATGGACGCGGCGGCACCGCCGGAAGTGGTGCAGCAGATCCGCGCGCTGGCGGGCGAGGTGGAGCAAGTGGACTGGGTGCAGAAATGTTTTGTCCGTCGGCACGGCTATCATTACTTCGTGGACTTGCACATTCATGTGAACCCGCTGATGACCGTGGCGGAATCGCACCGCATCGCGCATCAGGTGAAGGACAAGCTGCGCGAGGAAATGCCGCGCGTGCGTGATGTGCTCGTGCATGTCGAGCCGCGCTCCGGGATCTAATTACGCCTTTCTACGCCATTGTCTCTTGGGCTGCCGATGCCCAGTATGGATTAACAGTCCCGAAGAAAGTTGATGCTAGGCAGGCAAAACGCCCCCGTTGAATTGCAGCGGGGCAAACTGGAGTTCCGCAGCGGACTCTTGAACTTGGCCTGAGTGTTCAGACACACGCAGGCCGTAATCAACAGCACCATGAATAGAATCAGCACTCATGCCCTCGCCGTGCTCGTC
>JANOAY010000804.1:0-5942 GCA_031411375.1 Pedosphaera sp.
GAACATGTCGAAGTGTTCTACAACCGGCGGCGGCTCCACAGCGCCCTCGGCTTCATGTCCCCTGTGGACTTTGAAAACCAAACCAACTAAATAGCCCGTGTCGCTGCCCACCACCCGTCCACGAAATCGAGTCAGGCTCAGGACGCTAATGAGGCGGGCGTGGCCAAGTTGTTCTGCCCCTGCTTTGATTAGCGTCCATCAGCGTTTAATAGCGGTTAAAAATTCAGCGTTCGTGTTCGTTTCAAACCCGCACCGCGTCAGCATCGCCTGAATTTCCCCGCGCGTGGCGTGCAGCTTCTCGGCGTTCGCAAACAAATCCTCCGCACGCGCGGGATACCAGCTCCCTCGCTCCTGCCCGAGTCCGGCGATGTCCGCGGGTTGAATCGCCTGCTGAATCGCGCGCAGCAACAAGTCACGCCGCGCGCCGGTGGGATGGCGCAACGCCGCTTCCGCACACGAGCGGCAGCGCGCGGCGAAGGTCGGATGTTCGCCCAGCAGAAAAGTTCCGCCCGCGAGTTCGGGCTTGCCCAGCCGTCGTGCCGCCTCGGTGTAACTGGCCGCCGCGAAGTAGAGCAGCGTCAGCGCGCGGAACAGTTCGAAGTCGTGCATCGAAGCGTAGAGCGCCGCGACGAGCCGCCCGGCGCTGACGATTTCGATGGTGGTCTGCATCGAGTAGTTGCTGAGTTCCGTGGCGAAGTCGTCGTGACCCCATTTCGTTTCGATCACGCGCGCGAGCCGTTCGACGCCGAGGAGCGTGAGCGGGAAACCCGTGGAGAGCAGCGGATCGATGAAGCCGGCAGCGGACGGCAGCAAAGCCCAGTTTGCGCCCGCTGCTTCGCCGCTGAGGAAGGAAAGTTTCTTGGCGTGGACGAACGGCAGTGTGGCTTTCGCGTCCGCGAACTGCGCGCGCACGCTGGGAAATTTCTCGAGCCATTGCTGCCAGGAAGTTTCCCCGCGCGTGAAATCAAACGCGCCCTGACGGCACGCCACGCCCGCGCTGGCGATCCCGTTGTTGAAACGCAACACCCACATCCAGCCGCCGTCGAAGACGTGATGCAGCGCGGCGTCATCGGGCGGGTAAGGCTGATTAGCGTGCGCTCCATCGCGACGCAGTTCCTCCCACCGCTTCACGCCGGTGAAATGCGAGAAGAGCGCCTGCGTGGCAGGCAGATGCGGCACCGGCACTTCCGGCAAGTCGAGCGCACGATGGAGAAAGCCGCGCGGCCCCGTGGCATCAATGATGAACTCCGCGTGAATCTCCAACTGCTGCCCGCCATGACGGCCTTGGATGACCGGCCGTTTCGGCTCCATGTTCACGCCCCACAAATCCACTTCGTCGAGATAGACCGCGCCGAGCTTCTTTGCTTCCTCGACGAAGAAAGCGTCGAAGTCCGGGCGATACCAGTGCGTGTCGGCAATGCGATCATTCGGCGACGCGGCGACGAGCAACTGTTTCTGGTGCGAGTCGTCGTCGGTGAATTCGCGCCCCGCCTCGTGATGATAAAACGTGAAGCCGCGTTTCAAACCGCAGGCGAGGTGCGGATACGTCTGCTGCCACGTTCCCCATTTCGTGAGCGGACGGAGGCGTGGCAGATCGTAGCGGTCGGCAAGCTGTTCAATGAGGAGATTGGCCACCGGCGTGGAGGATTCACCGATGGCGAAGCGCGGATGCTTCCCTTTCTCCAGCAGCACGACCGAGCGCCCAAGCCGCCGCGCGATCATGGCGATGAGCGAACCGGCGAACCCGGAACCCACCACCGCGATGTCGAAGGAGCCTTGCACCGAGTGATTCAAGCAAGCGGCTTGGCAGACTCCAAAGCATTCCACGCCGCGCCGCAGGCTCCGGCAAATTCGCCGAGCTGCGCGGGGAGAATTTTCACGGGCGACGCGCCCACGTTCCATTCCGCGTCGCGCACAAATGTTTCCAACGGCTCGAACAGCGCTGCGCCCGAACGCGCGATGCCGCCGCCGATGATGACGGCTTCCGGATCGAGCACGTTGATCAGTCCGGCCACGGCCACGCCGAGCGCACGCACGGAGCGCAGCCAAATTTCTGTCGCGGCTTCATCGCCAGCGAGATGCGCGGCCACGAGGTCGTGCGTGGTCTGGAATTTTCCGCCGCTGCGCGCTTCGATGGTGCAGTTGCCGATCATCACTTCGAGGCTGCCGGGCATGGCGCAAATGTCGCGCGGCCCGTTGAAGTCGAGCGAGATGTGGCCGAGATGCCCGGCGCGCCCGAGCGCGCCCTTGAGCAGTTGCCCGTCCACGATGGCCGCGCCGCCGACGCCGGTGCCGAGCGTGAGGAGGAAGACGTTTTGAAAACCGCGCGCGGCCCCGAGCCACGCTTCGCCGAGCAGCGCGGCGTGGGCATCGTTCAACACCGGCACGGCCTGCGGTGCTTGGAGAAACTCCGTCCAGTCGAGTCCCTCCAGTCCTTGCAGCCGTCCCGGCATTCGCGCGATGGAGCGTCCGTCGCGCGCGGCGAGTCCCGGTGCGGAGAGGCCGATGGCGGTCGCGCGTGCGTCTGGCTGAGTTTCCAATTCGTGAATCGTGTTCCGCACTTGCCGCGCCCAGTCGCCGGAGGCGCTGGCGTCGAAGTGTTGATTGACTTGCGCGAGCCGTTCGCCAGCCGGCGTGATGGCCACGGCCTTCACGCTGCTGCCGCCGAGATCAATGCCAAGGGCGAAGCTCATTTGGATAAATGCGCGCGCATCAAAGCAAAGCTCCCAATTAAGAACCACGGAAAACACGGAAGGCAAGGAAGGGAAAGCGCATCTTGGAAGTTCCGTCGAGGTGCTGTCCGTGGCCACGACACAGGAATGCGTCTCCACCTGCTGGCTGGAAAGCCGGCAGGTTGGGAGACTTTCCAGTCTCCCGTCGGTGGCGCTTGTTTCGACCCGGAAATTTCCCGCGAATAGCCGGCGCGAAGCGGCGTCTGGACATTCATACGTGTAAGTACAATTAAGTTGCCATGACCGGGGCGCGAAGGGATAGTCCGCCCACTTGCACTCAGGCGCGTCACGATGTTGCATCGGCCGCGCCCCAAACGAATCGCGATATGAAAACTGGCTTGATGACTTTTGGCGCGCTGACGACGGCGCTGCTCCTCTCCACTTCCACGCACGCCGCGCCGGCCACAGGCTGGCTGGGCTGGCGCGGGCCGCTGCAAAATTCCGTCTCGTTGGAAATAAGTTTGCCGCAAAAGATCGATGCGAAGGCCGCGCTCTGGACGGCGGACTTCCCCGGCCAGTCCACGCCGGTCATCGCGAACGGGCGCCTCTACATCAATGGCTTCGAGGGCGAGGGGCAGGACTTGCAGGAGTTCGTGCGCTGCTTCGATGCGGAGACGGGCAAGCTGATCTGGCAGCACAGCGAGAGCGATTTTCTCTCGGACACAATTTACTTACGCTACGCCACGTCGTCGCCGACGGTGGATGCGGAGACGGGGAATGTTTATGTGCAAGGCACGCAGGGTTTGCTCTCGTGCTTTACGGCGGACGGGAAACTTCTCTGGCAGCATTCGCTGATGGAGGAGTTCGGTCGGCTGACGTTCCCAAATTCGCGCACCGCCTCGCCAGTGGTGGACAATGATCTGGTCATCACGCGCGGCATCACGAGCGCGTGGGGTGCGCATGGTGCGGCAGGAGATCGTTTCTACGCTTACGACAAGAAGACCGGCGAACTCGTCTGGTCGAGCGCGCCCGGCGGACGTCCGCAGGACAACACTTTCTCCAATCCGTATCTCGACTGGTGGAACGGCAAGCGCGTGCTCTACAGCGCCGGCGGCGACTCGACGATCCTCGCGATCAATGCGCGCACCGGCGAGCCGCTGTGGCGCTTCTCCTTTGCCAAGGCGGGCGCGAAGGGCGGCATCAATGCGGCGGTGGTTCGGCATGGGAATAATCTGATTGCGATTCACGAGTCCGAGAACATCGACTCGTCGGAAATCGGGCGCATGGCGGCGTTCAAGATTCCGGCCAGCGTCACGCCGAGCAACGCCTTCACGCCCTACGTCTTCGAGCAGAAGGAACTGGAAGTCTGGCGCAACGGCGTCGGCTCACTCGCGTCGTCACCGGTGATCGTCGGCGACATCATTTACGAAATGACCGGCACAGGTGATCTCGCCGCTGTGGATGCGAAGGACGGCAAAGTTCTCTGGAAGAAAAAGCTCGGCATCGAGCAGCGGCAGAGCACGCCGTTCTACGCCGACGGTTTGCTCTACGTGGCGATGTACACCTCGGCGGGCGATGCGGCCAAGGCCGGCGACGCGGAGGCGGGGAACACCTGCGACCTCTTCGTGCTCAAACCCTCGCGTGAAGGCGTGGAAGAAGTGAGCAAGGCCACACTCTTCGGCAAGGCCTACGGATCGCCGCTCGGCTTCAACGGGAAAATTTATCTCCAGACGGACAAGCGACTGTATTGCTTCGGCAAGGCGGGAAACAATCCCGCGCTCGCCGCCGCGCAGACCGAGTACGCGAAATTGACGCAGCCCTGGCCCAAGGCAGGCGAGGCCAAACAACTCCAGCCCATTCCCTACGAAGTGCTGTTGAAGCCCGGCCAGACACACGCCTTCCGCATCCGCTCGCTCGACGCAAACGGCTTCACCGTGAGCGAGAACGTCGATGCCAAGTCGGTGAAGTGGGAGTCGTTCATCCCGCCGACCGCGCTGGTCAAGGTGACGATGAAGGGCGCGTTCAACGCGGACGGTTTGCTCGTTGCGTCCAACGCGCCCGTGCCGAGCGCGGGCCAGTTCAAAGCCAAGCTGGGCGATCTGACCGGCTACATCAAAGGGCGCGTGATTCCCTCCCTGCCGCTGTCGCAGGACTTCGAGAGCTTCGAGCTGAGCAACATGACGACGAATACGGTCGAGCCGCCGACCGCCTTCGCCTATCCGCCGCTGCCGTGGAACAGCGCGCGCTTCCGCTTCGAGGTGCGCGAGAAGGAAGTGGACGGCGTGAAGACCAAGGCGCTGACCAAGACGATTGAGAACAAGCTTTTCCAGCGCGGGCAAATTTTCTTCGGCTCGCCCGAGTTGAAAAATTACACCATCGAGGCCGACGTCTTGAGCGAGGGCAATCGCCGCAAGATGTCCGAGGTCGGCATCATCAACCAGCGCTACGCCATCATTCTCAAGGGCAACTCGCAGGAGATCGAAGTGAACTCGAACCAGGAACGCATCAAGACCGCCGTGCCCTTCAAGTGGTCGCCGAACGCGTGGTATCACCTCAAAGCGCGCGTCGATGTCGCGGCGGACGGCAGCGGCGTGGTGCGCGCCAAGGCCTGGAAGAAAGGCGAGGCCGAGCCGGCCGTCTGGACCATCGAAGTGCCGCACAAGAAAGCCCACGCCCACGGCTCGCCCGGACTGTTCGGCTTCGCGCCGCAAGAGCAGCGCGTGTGCATCGACAACGTGAAGGTGACGGCGAATTGAGTGGAACAAGATGCCAACCGTCCTATTGCTGAATGGCTGGCGGTTTCACTTTTACACCAATGAGCGCAACGAACCCATTCACATCCATGCCGAGAAGGCGGAGAAGGAATGCAAGTATTGGCTCGACGTGGACGGCTTCAACATTCGCGAAGCGTTCGCCTGCAACATGTCGCCGCGCGACACGCGCGATGTGCGGAAAATTATTTTCGAGCACTTTGATTTGATGGTCGCCGAATGGCAGCGTGTCCACGGCAACAGATAATGAACCAGTTCCATAAAGTCGAAGCGGTGGAGTTTGACGGCGGCACGCTGATTCTGCGGGCCGACGGCGAAGTCTATCGCGTCGAGACGGCGGCGGTGTCCGATCGGCTCGCGCAAGCCAGCCCGGCGGCGCGGCGTGCGTTCCGCGTTTCGCCCTCTGGTTATGGAATCCACTGGCCGGAAGTGGACGAGGATTTGTCGGTGGACGGATTGATTCGTTCCGCCCAAGGGGCTGGTTATCCCAGGCACCAGC
>JANOAY010000805.1:0-2294 GCA_031411375.1 Pedosphaera sp.
CCGAGGCGCTTTCGAGGCGCGAGGCCAGGTTCACCTCCCGGCCGAAGACGGTGTAGTTTACCAGATGCGCGTCGGAACCCATCAGGCCCACGGTCATCAGGCCAGTGTTCACGCCGGAGCCGAGCGTGAGGATGTCGAGCAGCGGCTGCGGCGGTTCACCGCGGAAGGTGCGCTGCAAATTTTCTTCTTCACGCCGCTGGTTCTCGGCGCGGCGCTGGAGGTTGAGTTCAAAAATTTCCCGCTGGATGTCCACGATGGCGCGCACGCAGCAGACGGCGTGGCGCGCATTCGCCACGGGCGCGCCCCAGAAGGCCATCACGCAGTCGCCGATGTATTTGTCGAGCGTGCCGCCGTGCCGCTTGATGCAGGCGGCGGAGATGCCGAGGTAAAGATTCACCGTGGCCAGCACGTCCGCCGCCTCGGTGTCAAAGAAGTGTTTCGCCTCGTCGCCAATCAATCCGCGCTCGTGCGCGCTGGCGTCGGCGAACTGCTGCCGGGCGTCGGTGATTTCCGTGAAACTCCGCACGTCGGCGAAGAAAACGGTGAGTTCGCGCCGCGCGCCGACCAGCGAAAGTTTTTTCGCGCCGAGCAGTTCGGTCACGACATCGGGCGAGACAATTTTGCTGAAGATGCTTTTCGTGCGCTGCCGTTGCTCGCGCTCATGCCGCACAAGATACGTGATCAAACAAACGTGGGTGACGAGCAGCGAGCCGCCCACGGGCAGCACGATGGGCAGCCACACGCGGGACTGGATGAACACGCCGCACGCCACCGCCACATACGCCGCCGCGACGAAGCCGACCCAGAAGAGCGCGTAGAGCGGACGCAGACGGAGCGTGAGCAACGCGCCGCCCACGCCGAACGCGATGATGAGCGCAAACTTCCACGACAGGGAGAGCGGACGGATGAAGCGGTTGGTGAGGACTGAGTTCGCCACATTCCAGTGCGCGCTGACGAGATAGGTTTCGCTTTCCAGCGGCGTCGCGCCCAAGTCCGACAGGTTGTTGCCCGTGGCGGTGGAGCCGACGAGGGCGATTTTTCCCGCCCAGCGATTGGTGACTTCCTGACCGAGGCGCCGCAATTCGTAGCGCGCGAGCAAGGTCTCCATCGGCTCCGTCAGCAGGCGCGCGTCGGTGCCGGTCAAACTCCAGTCCACGTAGAACCGGCCCTCGCGATCCACGGGGATGACGCGCCACCCGCCATTTTGATCGGGAATCTCCACGCGCCCGGCGGCGTAATCCACGCGCGCGCGGTTCAAGTCGAGATTCAGATCGCGGGCCGCGAGGAGGATGCCGAGCTGCCAAAGGCGCTGCTTGGTAAAGGGTTTGGCCCAGCGCGGCGCGGCGATCTCGTTCGCAGGCGTTCCGTCCAGCCGCGCGGCCAAGGCGGCCTCGTCGAATTCATTCGTGGCGTTGACCGGCAGAAAATTCTCCGCGCCCGGTTCGTCCTCCGCGCTCGCGAAAATAATCTTCCCGCTGACCACGCTAGCGGAGTCGAGCCGCCAGCGGAACTCACGGGCCGCCCGGCGGATGAGCGGATGCCAGACGTTGACCACGGAATACGCCTGCACGCGGCGCAGAATGCCGTCCACCTCGCGACCGGCGGAAATGTCCGCCACCGCCCAGGCGTTGGTGCGGAACAGATCGACGGGCGTAAGAGATTTTTCCGCCGGCACCATGACCTTGCCGGCGCGGCGCATCTCCCGTGCGAAAAAATCGTCCGAGCCGAGACGGGTTCCATCCACGATCACGGACGCGTGATCGGGGCGCTCCTCGGCGAACAGCACGTCGAAGCCGATGGCTGTGGCTCCCTCCGCGTTCAACTCATGGACCAGCCGGGCATAAATCTGGCGCGGCCATTGCAGCCCGAACCGGTACGGGAACGTGCCGTCGAGGAGGGTTTGGATGCTGTCGTCGGTGATGGCGACGAGACCGAGATTGGTGGCCACGACCCGGCTGCGCTCTGCTGCCATCCGCACTCGCCAGTCGTAGGTGATCCATTCGATGCGCTGAAAGGGCGTGATCACATCGCGGTCCGCCAGCCATTCGAGGAAGCAGACAGATGCCGTGACACCGGCACAAATCAGAGCGGGCACAAGTGCCGTCAGCTTCCACTTCACCGCGCGAACGAAACAAAAAACCCAGAGCGACTCAAGGTTGCTCTGGGTTTAGAATAAACTTCAGGCCGGACGGCCCAAGCCTCCGTTACAGACCCTGCGGAGGAGGATCAATAATCACGGTTTGACCGCCCGAGCCGCCCTTCGGGAACACCGGGGAAATGAACGGGGCCAGCGG
>JANOAY010000806.1:0-5482 GCA_031411375.1 Pedosphaera sp.
CTGCTCACGCGCCTCGAACGCGCGGCATTGAGTCCGGCAAAGGATCAGGAGCGCGCCCGCCAGATCGCGCCGTATCAAGCCGCGTGGAAGCAGTTGCAAGCCGCATCGCCGCGTTCCGCCGAAGCGCATCAGGCGATGCAAGAGTTCCGCTGGATGATCGAGGAGTTCAAAGTCTCGCTCTTCGCGCAGGAGCTGGGGACGGCGCAGCCTGTTTCCGCGAAACGCCTGGATGAAAAGCTGGTTCAGATTCGGCAGACCGGGACGTAAGGGACACCAGCATCGGAGCGCGGCTATCTCCGCATGCTGCGGCTGGGCTACGCCACAGCCGCGCCCCATTCGAGCCATCGGATGACATGGAGCGTCATGGTCGCTCTCGGTCTTTGAATCCCGGAAGGACTCAGACAGCTCAGCCCAGCATTGCGCCGTCGGGACACTGCGCCAGGTGTGAGGGTAATGGGGCAGGAACCTTGAAGGAGTTGGACAAAGACGTGTCCGTCGCCCCATCACGCCGCCCCCTGCCCTACTTCTCTCCGGCCAGCTTGTGCGCGCGGGCCAGCAGATCCACCGAGCGTTTGTCGAGTTCCTCGCTTAGCATCCAATGGTATTTCCAGATGAGGTTGTTGGTCTGGCTCGAATAGGGATCGACGAGCAGGAGCGTGCGTTGGAAGTCGTCGAGCAGTTCCTTGTCCGAGATTTTCTTCGTGTACTTCGGCACCTCCAGCACCAGCCGGTCGAAGAGCGTGCGCGCCTCGTTCGTGTAGTTGCGCATGTGCAGGAGGATGAAGGCCTCGCGCATCTCGACGTGGCGCGACTGCCGCAGGCCGAACTGTCGCACGACCATGACGCTGCAAAAAATCAGCAGCAGAAAGAACAGCAGGATGAAGCGGTATTGGCGCACGAAACGCATGGGTATGGCTTAACGGACGGGCGTGCCACGGGCAATGTTCAAATCCCATCGGCAGAAACTTTGAACCTCGAACTCTGAACTTTGAACTTTGAACGGGGGCGGCGGCGGGTGATCTCTTGTTCAAGGTTCTGAGTTCGATGTTCAAAATTAAAAGTTCAATTTTGGTTCTGTTGCTCGCTGCGTGGTCGCTCGCCGCCGAGGAGACGAACGCGCCGGTGCGCGCGCTGGGCGGCGGACGCTTCGGCGTCGGCCTCGTGACGCTCGACCAGCCGGAGCGCCGCGTGCGCTTCCCGGCCACGGTGAACTTGCGCGAGGAGACGGTGGAATACGTGGTCGTTCACAAGACCGGCAAGGCGCACGAAAGCATCTTCCGCACGGACGCAAGGCCGCAGGACATTCACCTCGCCATGCTGTTGCTCGGCGCGCGGACGGAGATGACGAATCGCTTTGGCGCAGACGGTCGGACGTTGCCGGAGGGCAGCGAGATCGAAATCGAGGTGGCGTGGCGGGATTTGTTTTCCGAACACCGGGCACGAGCAGAGGATTTGGTTTTGAACAAGGAGACGGACAAAGCGTTGGCGCGGAGCGTGTGGATTTACAACGGCTCGAATTTTTCCGAAGGCGTGTTCACCGCCCAGCGGGACGGCTCCATCGTGTCCATCCATATTGATCCGGACGCGTTGAGCAACAACCCGCGACCGGGGCGGGAGAATGATGATTTGTATCGTCCGCACGCGGAGCGGCTGCCGCCGATGGGGGCGCAGGTGGAAATCACGATCCGGGTCAAGTAGCACAAGCTTGAACATTCGCGGCGCATCCGCAGTCTCACCCGTCATGAATCGCGTCATCGCCCTGCTCGCCTTGCTCCTCGCCGCCACCGTCCACGCGGCGGATGCGCCGAAAATTCGCGCGACGGATGTTTCCTTCCGCCATGAAATCCAGCGCGCCCTAGAAAAGGGCAATGACTTCCTCAAAACCGCGCAGAACAGCAACGGCTGGTGGTCCACGCCGGATCATCCGAGCGTCACGGCGCTGGCGCTCTCGGCGTGGCAAGGCGAGCCGAACGCGCGGCTGAAAAACTCTGACGGCGCGAAGAGGGGCTACACCTTCGTCCTCAGTTGCGTGCAGCCGGATGGCGGCATCTACGCGACGAACCTGGCGAACTACAACACGTCCATCTGCATGATGAGCCTGCTCGCAGCCGGCGACCCGAAACACGATGCGGTGCTGCGGAAGGCGCGGGCGTTCGTGGTCGGGATGCAGGCCGACCTCGGCGAGCGCGGCCAGATGGATTCCCCTTGGGACGGCGGACTCGGCTACAGCCACGACGCGGGCCGCTCGGACATGAACAACACGCTGACCGCGTTGGAGGCGCTGCATTACTCGAAGCATCTGGTCGCGGATAAAAATGACGGCGCGAAAGACTTGAACTGGGCGGCGGCGATCCAGTTCCTGCAAAACTGCCAGAATCTCCCCGGCGTCAACCAACAGGAATGGGTTTCCACCGACGCCAAAGATCGCGGCGGCTTCGTCTATGACCCGGACACCAGCAAGGCGGGCGGCGTCACGAACACCAGCGGCAAAGTCGCGCTGCGTTCCTACGGCAGCATCAGCTACGCGGGCTTGCTCAGTTACATTTACGCAGACGTGAAGCCGTCCGACCCGCGCGTGCTCGCGGTGAGGGAGTGGTTGCGCGCGAACTATTCGCTCACGGAAAATCCCGGCATGGGCCAGCAAGGCTACTTCTACTATCTGCACCTGATGACGAAGGCGCTGACCGCCGCGCGCGTGGACGAACTGACGACGACCGATGGCAAAAGCCTCGACTGGCGGCGCGACGTGGCGATGCGTCTGATCAATCTCCAGAAGGCCGACGGCTCTTGGCTGAACGACACGGGCCGCTGGTGGGAGAAAGATCCGAACCTGGTGACGGCTTACGCGGTGCTTTCGCTGGAGATGATTTGGCGCGGGATGTGACGGTGCGCTGTTCTTCTGGAGGCCGCGTGCCGCCTGCTACTTGGCCTTCACCTGTGTCCACACCTCGTCGTAGAGCTTCAGGTCGCGGCCCACGTCCTTCAGAAATTCCAGCCGCGCCATCACATCGGGCGGCGGGTAGATGACGGGGTTGTGCAAGTTCTCCGGGCGGACGTGATCGCGCGCGGTGAGATTCGGCGTGGCGTAGAGATTGTAGTCCGCGAGGCGCGCGCCGATCTCGGGGATGAGGATGAAGTTCAGAAATTTCTCGGCCACGATCCGATTCGGCGCTTTCGCGCAGATGGCGAGGTTGTCCATCCAGATCTGGCTGCCTTCTTTCGGGATGAAATAGTAAGTGTCCGGGTCTTCCGCCATACCGCGCAACGCGTCGCCGGAATAGGCCGGCGCATACGCCGCCTCCTTCGCCAGCACCTTGTTTTTCCCACCCACGCCGCCCGCGAAGCCGACCGAGCGTTTCTTGGCGCTGATGAGCAGATCGCGCGCGGCGGCGAGCTGCTTCTTGTCGGTCGAGTTGAGCGAATGGCCTTGGAACTTGAGCGCCACGCCGAGGCTGTCGCGCATCGAGTCCATGAGCACAAAATCTCCGCGCTGTTCCTTCGGGTCGAAAAGCAGCGCCCACGACTGATTGTGCGGAATCACGGCGGGCCGGCGGGCGTAGATGCCGAGCGTGCCCCATTGATACGGCATGGTGAAACGATTGCTGGGATCATACCACGGCGAGACGAAGCGCGGGTCGAGATGGCGGAGGTTTGGAATCGAGTCATGGCGCAGCGGCGCGACGAGTTTCAATTTGATGAGCGCGGGCACGATGTGGTCGGGCGGCACGATGACGTCGTATTGCGCCGCGCCGCCGCCCTGGAGTTTCGCAAGCATCGCCGACTCGTCCTCGTAGAGATCAATCGTGACCTTGGCGTCGTAGCGTTTCTCGAACTCAGTGATGATCCCGGGGTCAATGTATTCGCTCCAGATGAAGAGGTTCAGCTTGTAGTTCGCCGCGTGCGCGGCGGCGCATAACGCGAGCAAGAGAAGCGTGAGCAGACGTTGCATGGCGGGAGAGATAGCAGTGAGGAAGTAATCAGTGAAACAGTAATCAGTGAACGCAGCAGGCTTGGTCACTGATCGCTGTTTACCGATTACTGATTACTCCCCCACCTGCCGCTAACCCCTCCATGAATCCCCGTCCTGCGCCGCCCGTGACAACACGGCAACAAACATTGAAAGGATTTTACTTTGCTGCGTCGAAAAGGCACTGTTGACGCGCAACAGACCCATAAATTTTAAGAACTAAAAGGCACGAGCTATGAGCAATTGGAAACCAACTTGGTGCAACGGCGAAGACCACATCTGGCGGCCTAACCGCCGGCAGTTCCTCTACGTCGGCGTGGTCGGCGCGATGGGGCTGACCCTCGGCAATCTGTTGAAGCTCGAAGCCCTCGCCGGCACCGGCGGCACCACGGCGGGCAGCGCGGCGAAAGCCAAGTCCATCATCAATATCTATCTCCCCGGCGGCATGGCCGCGCAGGAGACGCTCGACCCGAAGATGGTCGCGCCCATCGAGTATCGCGGGCCGCTCACCTCGATTAAGACCAAGATCCCCGGTGTGCATTTCTCGGAGGCCCTGCCCCAGACCGCCGCCATCGCCGACAAAATCACCGTCGTCCGCTCGATGACTCACGGCGAGGCCGACCACGACCGCGGCACGCACAACATGTTCACCGGCTACCGTCCGAGTCCGGCCATTCATTTCCCCAGCTTCGGCAGCGTCGTCTCGCATGAACTTGGACCGCGCAATGATCTTCCTCCGTATGTTTGCATCCCGAACATGCCCACGTCCTTCGCCGGCACGGGCTACCTCGGCTCGGCGTATGGCCCGTTCAGCCTCGGCAGCGATCCGGCGACCGCCGGCTTCAAAGTCCGCGACCTGAACCTGCCGACGGGCGTGGATGAAAAACGCTTCGCCGAACGCAAAGACATTCGCGCCACCGTGGACGAGCATTTCAGCAACTTGGAAAAATCCGACGCGCTCGAAGGCATGGATTCCTTCTACCAACGCGCCTACTCGCTGCTCTCCTCGGACAAGGCGCGCGCGGCGTTCGCCATCGAGGCGGAGTCGGACAAGTTGCGCGACGAATACGGCCGCAACACGGCGGGCCAGCGCATGATTCTCGCGCGGCGTCTCGTGGAGGCGGGGGTGCGCTTCGTGTCGCTCACCTACGGCGGCTGGGATCATCACGACAACATCAAGACGGCGATGACCGCTCAGATGCCGAGCTTCGATCAGGCTTACGCCGCGCTCATCCGCGACCTCGACCGTCGCGGGATGCTCGACAGCACGCTCGTGATGGTGACGACCGAATTCGGCCGCACGCCCAAGATCAACGGCACCGCCGGACGCGACCACTACCCGAAAGTCTTCAGCATCATGCTCGCCGGTGGCGGCGTGAAACGCGGCCACATCCACGGCTCCTCGGACGCGACCGGCGGCGAGCCGGATGCGAATCCGCTCTCCGTCCCCGATCTCGCGGCCACGGTGTATAACCAACTCGGCATTGACCCGGACAAGGTGCTCTACGCGCCCGG
>JANOAY010000807.1:0-2706 GCA_031411375.1 Pedosphaera sp.
GTTGAGATTCACACGCTCTACGACCGCAGCGATCTGGTGGACCGCACCATCCGCACTGTGGAAAAAAATCTCGCGGAAGGCGCGTTGCTCGTCGTCGTCGTGCTCTTCCTGCTGCTCGGCAATTTTCGCGGCGCGCTCATCGTCGCGCTGGCCATCCCGCTCTCGATGCTCTTCGCGATGTCCGGCATGGTGGCGCTGCACATCCCCGGCAACCTGATGAGCCTCGGTGCAATTGACTTCGGCCTCATCATTGATGGCGCGGTGGTGATGGTGGAAAACATCCTGCGTCACCTCGGTGAGAAACAACAGAAACTGGGCCGTCCGCTGACCGTGGAGGAACGGACTCGTGCCGTGCTGACGTCCGCGAAGGAAGTCGCGCGTCCGATGTTCTTCGGGGTCGTCATCATCACCGTCGTCTATGTGCCGGTGCTTGCGCTGCAAGGCATCGAGGGCAAGATGTTCAAGCCGATGGCCCTCGTCGTCATGCTCGCGCTCGGCGGCGCGCTCGCGCTGGCGGTGACGCTGATGCCGGTGCTGTGTTCGTTCGCGCTTGGCGGCAAGATCAGCGAGAAGGACAACTGGCTCGTCACCGCGACCAAGCGCGCCTACACGCCACTGCTCCACTTCGGCCTCCGCTTCAAATGGCTCGTGGTGCTGCCGCTCGTCGCGCTCTTTGCGTGGTCGGTCGTCCTGCTCACACGGATGGGGCAGGAGTTCATCCCCAAGCTCGACGAGGGCGACGGCATCCTTCAGCTCGTCAAGACGCAGAGCGCCGGCTTGCAGGCTTCGATTGAAATTCAGAAGCAGTCCGAGCGCGTCCTCATCGCCGACTTCCCGGAAATCAAAATCATCTTCTCACGCATGGGCGCGGCGGAGATCGCCACCGACCCGATGGACCCCGGCGACGCCGACACCTACGTCATGCTCCAGCCGCACGAGACGTGGCGCAAGGTGGACGGGAAGTCCATCACCAAGGAGAAGTTGTTTGAACTCATGCAGCAGACGCTCGCCCGCAAAGTCCCCGGCCAGGCCGCGCTCATCAATCAGCCGATCCAAATGCGCTTCGATGAAATCATGGCCGGCGCGCGGGCCGAACTGTCGTTGAAAATCTTCGGCGACGATTACGCCACGCTGGAGAAGCTCGCCGATGAAGCGCGAGAGATGTTGCGTCAGGTTCCCGGCGCGGGCGACGTGGAGTTCGACAAGATTGGGCGCACGCCGCAGTTGGAAATCACACCCGACCGCGCCGCCCTCCGTCGCTACAATCTGCACGCTGATGACGTGAACCGCGTCGTCGAGACGGCGTTGGCCGGGGCCGAAGTGGGCTTCCTCCAGGATGGCAACCGGCGTTTCCCCATCGTCGTGCGACTGGCGGAAGAACGTCGCGGCAACGTGGAAGCCATCCGGCAATTACCCGTGGGCACGGACGGTGGCGGGCTGCTCACGCTTGGCCGCATCGCCACCATCTCGAACATCACTCAGGTCGGCACCATCACGCGCGAGAACGCCCAGCGGCGCGTGGCGATTCTCATCAACGTGCGCGGACGCGACACGGCAGGCTTCGTCGAGGAAGCGACGGCGAAGCTGCACGCGCAGTTGAAACTGCCGGAGGGTTACTACGTCGAGTTCGGCGGACAATTCCGCAACCTCATCGAAGCGAAGAAGCGTCTTGCCATCGTCGTGCCGCTGGCGCTGGCGCTCATCTTCGTGCTGATTTACCTGAGCTTCGGCAGCGTGCGACAGGCGGCGCTCATCTTCGTGTGCGTGCCGCTGGCAGTCACGGGCGGCATCTTCGCGCTCGCGCTGCGCGGGATGCCTTTCACCATCAGCGCAGGCGTGGGCTTCATCGCGCTCTCCGGCATCGCCGTGCTTAACGGCATCATGCTCATCAGCTTCATCAACCAACTCCGCGCCGAGGGGAAGAGCCTGCGCGACGCCGTGGTGGAAGGCACCTTGACGCGGCTCCGTCCGAAGCTGATGACGGCGGCGGTGGCCGCGTTAGGCTTCGTGCCGATGGCGCTGTCGAGCAGCGCGGGCGCGGAAGTGCAACGCCCGCTCGCCACCGTCGTCATCGGTGGCATCATCACCTCGACCTTCCTCACGCTTGTGTTGTTGCCCGTGCTCTACGAGTGGCTGGAGGGGAAAAGTTCGGGTTCCTACAAGAACACTCAACACCAGAACCAGAGTTGTTGACTCGTCATGTGTTTCACGTATGAATCCCAACCTGTGACTCGGCTTCGTTCAATCGTGGCGCTGCTGCTGGTGGCCTTCTGGCTGCCGGCTTCATCACACGCGCTGCTCGAGTATTCCGGGCTGATTCACGAGCGTCATGCCGATCACGACGACCACGAGGCGGAATCGTCTGGCTCGCACGAGCACGATGCCGACAACCACGACGCTGCGGACGGAAAGTATGCGCCGTCATCCACTCTCATCAGGGTTTCTCCGCCTGACGCAGTCGCGTCGCCATTGCTGTCTTGCGGTCTTGGTTTGAATTGGACTTCCGAAATCCACATTGATCCCCAGCCGTCTGGACTCGCTCCACCGGGCACTGCGCCCCCATTGCTGCCGTCTGGCTGGCAATTTCTTTTTCGCGCGGCGCTTCCCGCCCGCGCTCCCTCGTTCGCTTCTTAACGGTCTTCGCTCTGAAGACTGCCCTCCTTGCTGTTGGCGTGTCTCCACGCCGGTTTCCCTTTTGTCTGAGTG
>JANOAY010000808.1:0-3039 GCA_031411375.1 Pedosphaera sp.
GGCCGACAGGCATAGAGACGAGAGGGCGGCGTGAGTCGTCATGTTCAGGCTATTTCAAAACGCTACTGACCAGTATTGTTCCGAATCTTCGTTTGTCTGTCGTTTGAGCGCGCGGACACTACAACTTCGTTCGCGCTGATGGCAACGATTATGTAGTCCTCACCGGCTATGGTGAGGGAATCACCGACGCGGCGATCCTTGAGCGACAGGTTCTCAGGCGGATAAAATAAATCGGCTTTGTATGATTCCACGCGGTTGAACGGCCTCGCCGCCGTCACCGTGACATTGGTGGAGGCGCCAACGCTCACTTCGATGTCAGCCTCGGCGACTCCATCAGGTGTCAGGCGGAAGTCGCGGAGCGTGAAGGCGCGCGAGGTGCGATGCACGCGGTCGGTGGTGTTCGTGGAGACGAACGCGCGCAGGCGCTGGCGATAGTAGTTCGTGGAGTTCGCCTCCATCGTCACGCTCATGTTCGCGCCGGAACCGCTCGGAGCATCCAGCGTGATGATCGTGGCGAGCGGGGTGGTCTTCGCGATCTGGACGGCGTCAATGCCGAGCTGACGTCCGGTCTCGTTCTTGATGCGGACGCCGGTCGTGACGTGCTTCTGCCACTTCACGGGGTTGAACAAATTGTGGGGCGGCGAAAAATCCAGGCTGGCATTGTTCGTGGCCTGGCGCATGGCGCTGGAAAGCATGTTCACGTCGAGCGTCGGATACGGCTTTACCTTCGGGCGCAGCACGCCTTTTTCGTACTCGTCAATCTTGGCGCTCTCCTCGGACTTCATCGAGTTGAGATAGACCACGGCGCCGATGAGGCCGAGCAGCGCGAACGCGAGGAGCACCTTCTCCCAATGGCGTTTCACCTGGCCGATGATGTTGCTCAAACCTTTCATTGTGCACCTCCAGGAGGACCGCCGGGGCCACCCGGAGGCCGACCGCCGGGACCGCCACGGCGCATGGGGCCACCGGGCCCGCCCGGCCCGCCCGCACCGGCGGTTTCCGGCTTGATGATTTCCAAATTCAAGGTCACGCGAACGAGCCGCTCGTTAATGATGGTCACGAGGGACGGAGAGCCCGGTCCGGCCGCCACGACGGGAGCCGCCGGGCCGCGATTGCCCGGTGCATTCGCACCCGGAAGGCGAACGCGTTGCGGCGGCTGTCCAGGGGGCGAGTTTTGTCCAGGGGGCGGGCGCACGCCGGGCGTGAAGAGCGTTTCGTCCGCGGGCCGGACATCCACGGACTTGATCAGCACGCCGTATTTTCCGCCCTGCAATCCGGCGAGCGCCGCCGCGAGTTCAGGGGTGAAACAATCAAACACGACTTCATAAGGCCAGAGTGCCATGCCCGTCTCCTGGTCCACACGGACTGAGGCGGAGAGGTAATCATTGCCGCCGCCGGGAGCCTGCGGGCCACCGACCGGACGCTCGCCGAGCACCGCCGCGCGTTTCATGCTCACGAGGCGGTTGATGCGCGACTTGAACAGCACTTCGGAGATGAACTGCACCTCGTTCAGCCGTTCGTAGAGCGGGCGCAGGCTTTCGGCTGGCAGATTTAAGGCCAGCCGATGCGCCTCAAATGTGAAGTAGTAGAGCAACGGCCCGTTCGATTCGAGCCGCGTGGGTACCAGTGAAGCCTGCCGGTGCAGCTCGGTAATGGTATTGGCCAGCAGCGATTTGAAACTCGGCGAGGTGAGTGCTTCCGTCGGCGGCGGCGTGCCAGGAAAGAGCTTCTTGGCCTCGGCCACGAATGAATTCAGCTTCACCGACTCCTGCTTGGCGAGCTTGAGATTGTCCGCCGTGGGCGTGACGGGCTTCTCGAACATTCGCTGGATTTCCGCCTTGGTGGTGTTGATGTCCGTGTCAATCTGCTGATTTTTCTCAATGGCCGTGTAGAGGTAATATCCGCCCAGCCCGAGCAGCACGAGCGCGACCACGCCGCTGACCACCAGGATGAGATTGCGTTTAATCCAGGCCATAGGTCAGGGCTTGAGGGGGCGCTTGGGATAGACCACCGCCTGCAAGGTCACGGTGTCCCGCTCCAGCGGGGAAATGTTGCCCACGACCTGGGAATTCGTGGAGAGCAACGGGCTGGCCTTCAACTGCTCCTGAAGCAAGTAGGCAAAATTGCCGTTCGCGTCCGGCGCGACGTGCGAGAGATCGGCGGCCCGGCAGACGAGGGAAATGGTGTTGCAGTCCGAACGCGACGCCTCGGGCGCGGCACCCGCGCGACGCCGACCCGGACGAACCATCGGCTGGTTGGTCATGCCGGTGGCATCCATCGCCCCGGCCGCACCCGGCGGCGGGCAGTCCACCATCAGCCGCTCGATCCAGAGGCCCGTGTCGGTGTTGAATTTCGTCTTCCCCTCACGCTCCGTCTTGAGCATCACCTGACGCAATTCCATGAACAGCTCGCCCCAATACGGACGGTGCTCCAGCCAGCCCGCAAGCTGCTCGGCCTCCATGCGCGCGACGCGCAGCTTGCGTTCCTCGGCCTCGATTTGATTGTCCAGCGACTGCAAACGCTGCAACTCCGGCTGCAACTTCTCCAGCGACCCGCGCTTGCTGTTCGCGATTCGGTCGTGGAAGAACCCGAACGCGAACAAAATCGCGACCAAGCTCGCCATTGTGGCGATGAGATAAGGTTTCTTCGCGCCGAACTCCTGACCTTGGAGCGCGCTCTTGGGCATCAGGTTCAGCTCAATGGGACAATGCGCGAGATTCCGCAGGCCGAGACCCACGAGTTCGCCCATCTGATGGCCGATCTTCGCGAGTTCCTCGATGTTGACGCCCGGATCAATCTGCACGTTGCGGAGCGGATTGAAGTAATCCACCGGCATGTTCAGCTTCTCGGCGAAAAACTGCGCTGTGTAGGGCATCGTGGAAGCGCCGCCGCTCAGGAACAGCCGCACCGGAGCCGCCCCGCCCTGTTGGCCGCGATAAAACTGGATGGTCTGGTTGACCTGGATGTGCAGGCGGGTCATCACCTGCCGCGCAATCTTGGAAATGGCCTGCTGCTGCGGGTCTTCCGGCTCCTCGTAGG
>JANOAY010000809.1:0-2856 GCA_031411375.1 Pedosphaera sp.
CCGGCACCCTTCCAGGGTGCATTCCCTTTTCATGTTCACCGGGGGGGGCGCTTCCGTTGGTCGCTTACCCCCGGCTACATTCCGTCACGCCTCCGGCGTGGGGCGGAGGACACGCCTGATGCGCCAAGGCTTTTGCATCTACATCCACACCTTCTGCCAAGGTCCGGTGCCTCTGGTGAGTGATGAGAACGGATACGTGGTGTTTGCTACCGAGTTGGAAGCGCAGCGGGAAATCGCGGACTACCAGATGACGCGGCTCCAGCAGTTCCTCGACGGCGAACGGGAGTTTGAGGATGCGATGGAGGTGGAGGAATACATCATGCCCGTGACGGTGCGGCCCGATGGCGTGATCGTGGATGAGGAGGGCCGGCGTTTCGGGCCGGGCGTGCGGTGAACGCGAGGTGGCGTGCCCCGGCGGTGCGGAAACACCGCCCAACCAGTCGCGCGGGGCCGCGCTTGGCCGGTGCTTCGCGCTTGAGCGGAGCGGGGAATTTCGCCACGATGGCAGGGCTATGAGCGTGAAGGAGATGGAGGCGAAATTGGAGGCTTGGGTCGCGAAAGACGCACGTTATAGCCGGTTTACCTACAGCTCGGTGCTGCTGGCGTTTCAAACGGTGCGCAGACGGAACAGGAGGCGGAAGGGTTCGCTTCCGCGCGTCACCGCGCCGGAGCTCTGCCGCGCTTTGCGCGCGCATTCCATCAATGTTTACGGGGACAGGGCGTGGGAGCAGTTGCAGTTCCTAGGCATCCATACCTCGGATGATGTGGGCGAGGTGGTGCAGAACTTGGTGGACATGGGATTGCTCAAATGGGCGGAAGGCGAATCGCGCAAGGACTTCGCGGACATGTTTGATTTTGAGCTTGAGATCACGAAGTGGCGTCACGCGCGCTGGGGCGCCGCGTGGGGCTTCGGGTTGGCGCTGCTCGCGCTGCCGGTGCTGTTTTTCGCGGGGCGTGAACTGTGGCGCGCGCTGGGGCGGTGAAGGGGGCGGGAAAGGCCGGGCGTGCGGTGAACGCGCGAACCTTCGCCCGCCAATTTGCCGTGGAACTGGCCTCGCATTTTCGGCATAACGACAGACGCATGGATGAGAATGAGCTGGCCGAGTTCGTGGCGCGTCTGCCCGCGCATCTCCGGTTCTTTTTTGACCCGGTGCCGGACGACATGGAGGACGACGAGGCAATGCAATTCATGCAGGAACGCGTAGCGAAAGTGCGGAAGTTTCGGGAAGAACTCATGGCCCATGGCGTGGCGGCGGATCGTTTTCTCGCCGACGCGGAGCCGCAACTGGCCGATCTGGATAAAATCTGCGCAAAGATAGATGAAACGGAGGACAAGCTGCTCAATGCCCGAGCGGATCTGGCCGACGCGCAGCTCAACCTTTTCCGCGCGATGCAACAGGCGCTGGCGCAGATGGAGGAGAAAGCCCCCTTCAGTCCGCAGACGGAAGAACTTCGCGAGGAGTTGGAGGAGTGGGCCAAAATCTTTCCGAAGGAGTGAGCAAGGCCTCCGACCTTTCCGGGTGCATTTTCATTTCACGTTCACCGGGGGTGTCGCTCCGGTCGGTCACTCCGCCCCCGGCTACATACCATCACGCCTCCGGCGTGTCCGGAGCGCGGCTGTGTCCAACGGACCAGCCGCAGCGGCGGCGAAGGATCGGGGGCTTTGGTCATGGCCATGCGCGTTTGCGATTCAGGCGTGCTGCGGCTGGGCTTCGCCACAGCCGCGCTCCATCGAATCCGTGCGCATCAGTGTCCATCCGTGGTTAAAACATTTCGCGCCGGACAGGGGCCACGAAACCAGCCGCCGAGTTACTTCTTCAATCCCACGCTGCTGCCGCGTTTGGCGATCTTCCGGCTTGTGGTGACCTTGGTCACGGTGCCGGTTTTGAGATACATGGATTTCACCTGGTCGAGAATCGCGTCGCGACGGTCGTAAAGGCGCTTTTGTTTGCGCGGCTTCACGCGGCTCAGCACGTAGGCGGTGAGGAGCGGGAGGGAAATCGTGGAGTCGGTGTAGCAGACCACGCAGTCCGGGAGCGTGTCTGGATCGATCTTGCCCCAGCTCACGGCTTCGGCGGGCGTGGCGCCGCTCAGGCCGCCGGTGTCGGGGCGCGCGTCGGTGCATTGCAGGAAATAGTCGTGGCCTTTTTCCTGGATGCCCATGACTTCCTGAATCTGCGGCTCGGTCTGGAGCATGAAGTTTTTCGGCGAACCGCCGCCGAGGATGAACACGCTGCTCTTGTGCTTGGTGGACTTGGCGTCATAGACGATGCCGGCGGTCTGGTTCACGTCGCGGTTCACGTCGAACATCAGCTTCGAGCCGCGCAAGGCCATCGCCGCCACGTTCATGCCGATGCTGCTGTCGCCGGGGCTGCTGGTGAAAATCGGGATGCCGCATTCGTAGGCGGTGGCGAGCACGCTGGAATCTTTCAGGCCGAGCTTGCGGCCGCGTTCGGCGGTGTATTTGCCGAGGAGATAATGAAATTCATCTGTGCCCATCGGACGCTGGAACTCGGGGCCTTGAATCACCTCGCGCACGAAGGCATCCGTGTCGAGCAACACGTTGTAATCGAACAGCACGTCGTAGATGCGGATGACGCCGTCGCGGTGCAGGTCCACGTCGTTGAGAAACGGCGAGCCGGAGTAGAGCTGCATGTTCAACCCGTAGTGCAGGTCGTGATAAAGATTCGCGCCGGTCGAGACCACCCAGTCCACGAAGCCCGCTTTCATCAGCGGAATGTGGCAGCTCTTGCCGAGTCCCGCCGGCGTGAGCGCGCCCGTGAGCGACAGGCCGATGCAGCCGTCGTTCGGCAGCATTTTCTCGGCGAGCAACTGCGCCGCCTCCCGCAACCGCCC
>JANOAY010000810.1:0-6010 GCA_031411375.1 Pedosphaera sp.
GCCCTGATCCGCCATGCCCATTGAGACGCTCATCTTCGCCTATGTCGTGGTTTTGCTTGCCGCACTTTCGGCCGTGGCAATATATTTTGAGCATCGTCGCCGGCGATTCGAGCCGACACCCAGCGAGGACCACGTTTTCCGTTGCGAGAAGTGCGGCTTCGTCTATACCGACGACGGTGATGTCGAGCGATCGCGCTGTTCGCAGTGCGGCACGCTGAACGACATGATAAAGTTTTGAACCAGCGGCGGTCTTCGTGGACCGCCGTTTTTTAACCGAAACATCCGGCGGTCACTCCGCCCCAACAAAACAAATTACGACTATGGGAATGTGGATTGGCCGCAACCGAAAAGCCCGCGTGACCTACGGCTTCGACGAAATCGCCCTCGTGCCGGGCGATGTCACCATCAACCCCGCCGAAGTGGACACCACGTTCGAGATTCCGAAGCCGGACGGCAGCGCGATCAAACTGAGCATCCCTATTCTCGCCAGCGCCATGGACGGCGTGACCGATGTGAAGTTCTGCATCGAGATGGGCAAGCTCGGCGGACTCGGCGTTATCAATCTCGAAGGCGTGCAGACGCGCTACGACGATCCCGCCGAAGTGCTCGACCGCATCACCAAGGCCGACAAGGACGAAGTCACGGAGCTGATCCAGAAGGCTTACCTCGAACCGATCAAACCGCACCTCATCGCCAAGCGCATTCAGGAACTCAAGAGCGCGGGCGTGCTTGCCGCCGTCAGTTCCATTCCGCAAAAGGCCGAGGAGTTTTGCCGCATCGCGCAGGACGCGGGCGCGGACTTGTTCATCGTCCAGTCCACCGTCTCCACGGTGCGCCATCTTTCCACGCAGTACAAGTCGCTCGAACTCGCAAAGTTCTGCAAGGAGATGAAAATCCCGATCCTCATTGGCAACGCCGTCACCTATCAGGTCACGATTGATCTGATGGAATGCGGAGTAGCAGGCGTGCTCATCGGCGTCGGGCCCGGCGCGGCCTGCACCAGTCGCGGCGTCCTTGGCCTTGGCGTGCCGCAAGTCACGGCCACGGTGGATTGCGCGGCGGCTCGCGATTATTACCACAAGAAGACCGGCAAGTACGTGCCCATCATCACCGACGGCGGCATGAGCAAGGGCGGCGACGTCTGCAAGGCGCTGGCCTGCGGCTCGGACGCCGTGATGGTCGGCAGCGCTTTCGCCCGCGCCAAAGAAGCGCCGGGACGCGGCAATCACTGGGGCATGGCCACGCCGCACGCAAACCTGCCGCGCGGCACACGCATCAAGGTCGGTGTGACCGGTTCGCTGAAACAAATTCTCTTCGGCCCCGCGACGGTTGATGACGGCTCGCAAAACCTCGTCGGCGCGATCACCACCTGCATGGGCAACGTGGGCGCAGCGAGCATCCGCGAATTTCAGGAGACGGAAATCATCATCGCCCCGAGCATCAAGACGGAAGGCAAGCTGTTCCAGACCGTACAAAGCGTGGGCATGGGCACGCGCTGAGTTCCCGTTCTGGTCGGAAAACATTTCGCCCGGCTGATGTGAATCAGCCGGGCGTTTTGATTTTCAGATTAGTGGGAGAGCTTCAGTCGTAAATTTCAGAACAACTCGCCCGGCTGGAAGAAGCGCTTCAATTCCACCGCCGCCGCTTCCGGCGAGTCGGAGGCGTGGCAGACGTTCACCATCACGTCCACGCCGAAGTCGCCGCGAATCGTGCCCTTCGCCGCCTTCTTGGAATCGGTCGGCCCGAGCAGTTCGCGCACGCGCGCCACGGCTCCGTCGCCTTCCAGTGCCACGGCGATGACCGGCGTGCGCTGCATGAACTGCTGCACCTCGGGGAAGAACGGCTTGGAGGCGATGTGCGCGTAGTGCTCCTGCAGCACTGCATCGCTGGCGCGGAACATCTTCACGCCGCGCAGCCGAAGGCCGGCGGTTTCAAAGCGCGAGGTCACTTGGCCGACGACGCGCTTCTCCAGCGCGTCAGGTTTGAACAGAATCAATGTTGTTTCCAAAGACATGGGGCGTTTGGGTACTGGAGCCGTCAAGAATGGTCAATGGAAGTGTTGGCCACGTAACGCCGGCTTTCCAGCCGGCAGGTGGCGAGACTTTCCGGTCTCGCGTTCCAAAAAACTTGTATCAGTCGCCCGGCGTGTTGGCCCAGACGAACGCCGCCGGAGTTTGGAGCGGGAGGTTGGAAAACCTCCCAACCTGCCGACACGAATGTCGGCGCTACGTCGCTCGGCGTGCCGGGTGATGAAGAACCATTACAGTTCCTCCGTCCATCGCTGGAGAATTATTCCCATGAAAACACAACTCCTTCTCGCCCTCGGTCTGGCCGGGCTGGTTTCCACACAATCGGGCTGCGTGGTCGCGCTCGGCAACAAAGTGCCCGAGAGCAAGCCCACGCTCGGCAAACAACTCACCGACCTGAAACAGGCCCGCGACACCGGTGCCATCTCGGAAGAGGAATATCAGGCCGCGAAGAAGCGGCTGGTCGAGGGAAAGTAGCCCCTCGCCCCTACGGCCGGGTGTCGAGCCGTCGGATGATTTCCCCGGTCAACACTTCGTAGGCCGATGCGCCCGCGCTGTATTTGTCGTAGTGAATGATTGGTTTGCCGTGGCTCGGGGCCTCGGCGAGGCGCGTGGTGCGCGGGATCACCGTCTCAAAAACTTTGTCGCCGAAATGTTTCCGCACTTCTTCCACGACCTGCTGCGAGAGGCGCGTGCGGCCATCGTACATCGTCATCACCACGCCGAGCAGGTCGAGACCTGGATTCACGCCGTTGTCGCGGAGCTGGCCCATGACGCGGTGAATCATCGAGATGCCTTCGAGCGCGTAATACTCGCACTGGAGCGGGATGAGCAGGGCGTCCGCCGCTGCGAACGCGTTCAAAGTGAGGATGGCCAGCGACGGGGCGCAATCAATAACGATGACATCGAACTGCCCGCTCGCGCGAATCGGCTCCAGCCCGAGGCGCAGGCGGTGCAGGTGATTGTCCACGCGCGCGAGTTCCAAATCCGCGCCGCACAAGTCCACTTCGCTGGGAATAATCGAGAGCCGGTCGAACGGGGTCTTCTGAATTTTTTCACTGAGCGCACCTTCGCCGAGCAACGGGCCGTAGCCGCTCGCGCCCTCGATTTTTTCCAGGCCCACGCCGCTGGTCGCGTTGGCCTGCGGGTCAATGTCGAGGAGCAGGACGTTTTTGCCGACGGAAGCGAGGCAGGCGGAGACGTTCACCGCGGTCGTGGTTTTTCCCACGCCACCTTTCTGGTTGGCAACGGCGATGACTTTGGTCGGCACGCGGCGGATTAAAGGGGCAGCGAAAGTGGCGCGCAAGATTTCACCGAAACGGAACACGCTTACGCGGGACTTTCCTTGCCGCCTCGCGCGCCCGCGCCTACTTTCGGGCGCCCATGAGCGAAGTATTGGTCATCGGACACCGGAACCCCGACACGGACGCCATTTGCTCCGCGATTGCCTACGCGGAATTCAAGCGCCGCACCGGCCTGCCCAATGCTGTGGCCGCGCGCTGCGGCGACACCAACGAGCGCATTGATTTCGTCCTTGCCTCCTTCGGCGTCCCCGCGCCGCGCTTCGTCGCCGACGTTTCTCCGAAGGTCCGCGACGTGATGATTTCCGAAGTCGTCAGCGTGCTGCCCACCGCCACCGTGGCCGAGGCGCTCGGCGTCATCGACGAACACAACATCCGCGTGCTGCCCGTGCTCGAAGACGGCGTGTGCCGCGGCCTCGTCTCGGTCATGAAGATGACGCGCTTCTTCTTCCCCACGCCGAGCCGCCTGTTCGATTCGCGGCGCGTGCTCGCGTCCATTGATAATCTGGCCGCCACCGTCGGCGCGCGCGTGGTTTTCTCCGTCAATCCCACGGTGGAAGAAGACCTCGTGCTGATGATCGGCGCGATGAATCTCGATTCGTTCGCCGAGCGTCTCGCCAAATACGATCACAAGAAACTCATCGTCGTGGTCGGCAACCGCGTGGACATCCAGGACCTCGCCATTCGCGAGAAAGTGCGCTGCGTGCTCGTGACCGGCGGGCTGCCCGTGTCGCAGGCCATGGTGGATTACGCGGAGAAGCAAGGCGTGACGTTGCTCATCTCGCCGCACGACACGGCCACGACCACGATGCTTTGCCGTGCGGCCATCACCGTGAAGCACATGATTCACGAGGAATTCATTTCCCTGCGCGAAGACGAGTCGCTGACCGTCGCCGAACACAAGGTGGCGGCGTCAAACTTCCAAGCCTTCCCCGTCGTGGACGCGAACAATCGCACCATTGGTGTGCTCTCGAAGTCCGACTTTCTCAAGACGGTGAACCGCAAACTGATCCTCGTGGATCACAACGAGCTGTCGCAGGCCGTGCTGGGCGCAGACCAGGTGGAGATTCTGGAAATCCTCGACCATCACCGCATCGGCGCGCTCACCACGCGGCAGCCGATTCTGTTCATGAACGAGCCGGTCGGTTCGACCAGCACCATCGTGGCGGATTGTTTTTTCCGTTACGGCGTGGAACTGCCGAAGCCCATCGCGGGTCTGCTGCTCGCGGGGTTGGTCTCCGATACGTTGAATCTCACCTCGCCCACCACGACGGCGCGCGACAAAGAAATTCTCGGCAAGTTGGAAAAGATCTCCGGCACAAACGCGCGCGAATTCACCGAAAAGCTCTTCGCCTCCGGCTCCGTGCTCACCTCGAAGCCCGCACCGCAAGCCATCACCACCGACTGCAAAGAATACGAGGAACTGGGCCGCACCTTCAGCGTGGCGCAGATCGAGGAGATTGGTTTCGACCAGTTCTGGAAGCGCAAGGCCGACGTGCTGACCGCGCTAGAAAATTATCGGCACGAGCGCAACTACGCCTTCTCCGCGTTGCTCGTCACCGACGTGGTCACGCAGACTTCATTGCTCCTCATCGCCGGCACGCAGTCCTTGCGCGACCAGATTGATTATCCCGAGAGCGAAGCCGGCGTGTACGAACTGGCCGGCGTCGTCTCACGCAAGAAGCAGTTGCTGCCGTACCTCACGCATTGTTTGGAGAAGATGAAGTGACGAGGTAGTGGGGCAGGCGTCCCGCCTGCCATCCGTCCTTTGGCCGTCTCGGCTGAAGAACCACCAGCCGGGACGGCCAGTGGACGGGCGGCAGCCGGGACGGCTGCCCCACTACGCTGACGCGTTTGATTTTGCCGCGCCCTGAAATCCCCCTTAGCCTCGCCGCGCTTTGGAGGTGCGCGCGTGACATTTGAAATCGGTTTGCTGCTGTTCCTGACGGTGGCGGCGGTCTTCCTCTTTTCCAGCGATAAGATTTCCCCGGACGTCACGGCCCTCGGCTTGGTGCTCGCGCTCGTCTTCACCGGGCTGCTCGACTCGAAGGTCGCCTTCCAAGGCTTCGGCAGCGAGACGGTGATCATGATCCTGGGTCTGCTCATCCTCACAGCGGCGTTGCTGCGGACGGGCGTGGTGGATTTGGTCGGCGGAAAAATTCTCCGGCTTACCGGCACTTCGCCCATGCGGCTGCTCATCGTGGTCATGCTTGCGGTGGCGCTGTTGAGCGCGTTCATGAGCAACACCGCCGCGACGGCGTTCTTCGTGCCGGTGGTCATCGGCCTGACCAAGCGTGCCCGGATGAATCCGCGCCAGTTGCTCCTCCCGCTGGCCTTCGCCTCGATTCTTACCAGCTCCGTCACGCTCATCAGCACTTCGACGAACATCGTGGTCAGCGGCCTGATGACGACCTACGGACTGGAACCCATCGGCATGTTCGAGCTGACGCCGGTGGGACTGCCCATTGCGATCGCGGGGCTGATCTACATGGCGATTGTCGGCCGCATTTTCCTGGTCGGCAAATCCGCCCCGGCTTCGACCGAACCGGTGGCCGAAGTGACCGCCTACCTCGCCGAGATCGTAGTGCTGCCCGAATCGAAGCTGGTCGGAAAATCCCTGGGCGAAGCCGGCCTCGGCCACGATCTCGACCTGCTGGTGCTGCGCATCCTGCGCGGCAAAAA